>NZ_PGVC01000089.1:0-2118 GCF_002860225.1 Bacillus sp. V33-4 | reverse complement strand
TGAATCCGCTTACACGTTTTAGGTGGAAATAAATTCCGCCAACAAATGCTTGACTCAAACCTTCAGTTTCAGGATATACAACTCTATTACTTTTTAAGATATAATTAAAAGTATATATGGATTTATTAGGAAATTAAAGATAGGGTCGTGAAAATTCATGAAAACAAGATTCGAGAGTTGGTTTGAAAATTATAATTTTCCTGGAGATGCTGACACTCTCTTTAAAGAAGCAGTTTTATGTTATAAGATTTCTGCTTACAGAGCTTCTTTCATTATGTCATATTTAGGTATCCAAACTGTCCTTCGTGAAAGGTTGCTTAATTCTCACCACAAGCCTAACAATATGCCACAAAACATGTGGGAGAAAAAGTTAGAGGAACTTAAAGATGACAATGCATGGGATAACACGGTTTTCGATTTAGTTAATAGAACAAAACCAGACAACCCTTTCGTAATAACAGATGATATTAGAGTACAGTATTCATATTGGAGAACCATAAGAAACGATTGTGCTCATGCGAAAAGTAACATTGTAAGCTATCCACATGTAGAGGCATTGTGGTTGTTTATTGAATCAAATTTGAATAAATTTGTTGTAAATGGTGGAACGGCTGGTTTGCTTGAAAAAATTAAGAAACACTTTGATACTAGGTATACTCCTCCAAATACAGATGTTTTACCTATTGTCAAAGAAATTCCTCATGCTATGACTAAAACGGAAATACCTTTATTTTTAAAAGAAGTTGATGATTTCTTTGAAGAAACAATAATGAAATTTAATCATTTTGATGAAGAAAGTGAAGGCTTTGATTTTTGGAGCCATGTAGCAAACTCAGAAGATGCAATATTAAGAGAGGCATTTATAGATTTTATCAAAAGTGATTGGGATGTATTTAGAAAATTTATAGTTGTATTTTCAGGGAAACTGTATGAAATTTCAAGTGATGGTGAATTCATTAGAGAGTTTTGGTCATCAGAAATTTGGGAGCTTTTTAAATGGGGTAATATAGATGGGTGGAAAATATTAAAGGTTTTACTGGACAACAAAATTATTCCTGCAGAAGAATTAGATGAATTTATTAAGGAATTATATAAGAAGGTAAAGAGAAACCCTCCAGAATTCATGATAGATTTTCTGAAAACAACCGACTATTTTAAAATGCTAAAAGCTAGTTTGTTTGAATGTAGGAGGATGTCAAAACCATTCGGCATAGAATTTGCAAATAATCACTGGGTTCGAATTAGATTTTACCTTAAACATATGGAGTTAGATAGTGTAGTTGTTTCCGAATTAAATTCTGCATATTTAGCATCCTCTTACGGTGAATTTAATAGAGAAATGACAAAGTTATTTGAAACAGATACTGCTTTTAGTCAAAAATATAAAAAAATCATACAAGATGAAAAGTTTAAACTTCCAAGTATCCTAGAGGAACGGGAAGATACTCCTGATGAAGAGTAAAAATCCTAGCTTTGACGAGTAACAGGACAGTTTCTTTTTTCACTAGTTAAGGTAATTAAGATATACTTTCCATCAATATTTTAAATAAAACCTCATTTAGATACATCACGGAGAACCGTATCATAAATAGAGGCTGTTTTGACATTAGTTATCCTACACAGTATCATATCTTCAAGGTTTTATAGCTAGAGCTCGAATACGGATATCATTCGGACAGGATAAGTGAAAAAGAGTAATCAAGTTTGAATGCAAGTCTGATTCGGACAAGGCAATTCCAAAAAAGTGAAAGCGAGTCTGAAGGCGGGTGTAGTTCGGACAAGGGAAGGATAAAAAAGGTTAAGCCAGTCTGAACGCAAGTCTGATTCGGACAAGGTAAGTCCAAAAAAGCGAAAGCGAGTCTGAAGGCGGGTGTAGTTCGGACAAGGGAAGGATAAAAAAGGTTAAGCCAGTCTGAACGCAAGTCTGATTCGGACAAGGCAAGTCCAAAAAAGCGAAAGCGAGTCTGAAGGCGGGTGTAGTTCGGACAAGGGAAGGATAAAAAAGGTTAAGCCAGTCTGAAAGCCGGATCTATTCGGACAGGGCAAGGCTAAAACAAGCGAAAGCGAGTCTGAAGGCGGGTGTAGTTCGGACAAGGGAAGGATAAAAAAGGTTAAGCC
>NZ_PGVC01000088.1:0-1944 GCF_002860225.1 Bacillus sp. V33-4 | reverse complement strand
TTTCTCCGCTGCGGTCGGTCACATCTAGGATGTTGCCGAGTGCGTCTTCATGGTAATACAACAATCCGCCTTTTGACTGGACATTGCCTTCGTACTCTTCCTGCTTCCTGCCGTGATAACCGAACGTCTTCCGGGCAATCGTGTGGTCTGCGCCCTGGTAATACTAGGGCGAGCGGCTGTCCATGTTCGCCGTATTCTTTGAAGACACTCAAAAATCGTCATACATTAAGTTTGACTTTGTGTATTTCATATAAACATCTGTTCCTATGTCTACAGCATCGTCGACAACTTTGCCCGGTTTATATAATAAACCAACAGTCCCTAGAAATACATCATCTTTAGAGGCACTACGGTAATTCTGTTAAATGTGAATGTCTTCCATAAACCAGCAGTTGATAATACTGGCTGACACTTGCCCCCAAGTAAGATCAGGCTGATTAATTACCCTTAGTACTAAAACCGTCTAATATGGTTAAGCACAGCACCATGTTCTCTCAGTAATATAATTTATTCTCATTCCATTCTTTTATTAAAATAGCCATAAGGTAGGCATACCTTATGGCCGTAAAATTACTCAAGAATTTTCTCTATCTCCTGATCTAAAGTTGATACGTCATTACCAATTTCTATTAACTTTGTGTCCTCATCTTCAGCTGGTTCATATCCTATTATTATTTTACCAATATCATATTTATTCTTTAACTTTATAAAGAAATTAACTAATCTTTTAAATTTCGACTTAATCTCTTCTTCTGTTCCTACAAATATTTCAGTGGCAGGAAAGTTAAAAACTATATCCCCATATTTTTCATCAAATGAAAAAATGATTATTACATCTTTCAATATAACTCCTAAATATAATTGTTCTAATACAATATTTCCAGCGCCTTTTGGTGCGAATATCTCTTGTATACTTTTCACTTCAAAAAAATTCATATCTTTCCCTAAACGACTATCATAAAAATGTGATGATTTAACGGTTAAGGTTGATAACTTTAGATCATCATAAACCAATGTTTGAATTTCTTCCTTATCAAAATCTGATAAAATAATCTCTAAATTTTCCATCTAAGACCACCTTTTCTATTGGTCAATAAACCCCTTAAATGTACCATCACGGTTTAAACGCACCCCACGCCCATCAGGCAATTTTTTCTCCAGAAATTCTATCCTTTAGGATTTTTAATTTTAGTGAATTCACCAGGCGCATCTAATATTTCTTGAAGGTGTTTTAACCCTTTTTGGTTTATTTCATCTGGGCCACCCCTGACTTTCCCCCAAATATCTGGATTTCTACCACCATGTTTTTGGAAGGCATGACCAACTATAGTCTCACCGCCTTTTCTAGGTGCTATTGCTGAATTTATAACCTTAGTATTATTTATTTTAACTATGTTAGACGATCCATTTATCCAACGAATAAATGGTGAATTTTTTATTAGTTTAACACCTTTAGCTATATTGCCTGGACCCCAAGGAACTTCTGATTTAATTACTTTGATGTCATCGTCGTTAGTCGCCCATACTAGGGGTAATTCAATATCATCGACCTTCAAGTTGGATTGTGGTCTTTTATTAATATAACCAAATTGCTTTGCATAATCGCCAAAAATATAGTTTTGTGCTACATAATTATCAGATTGAATATGTCTAGCTCGAATAGGCCCTGCATTGACATTAAACCCAGCTCTAGCCGACTCAATTAATTCTTCCAGAGTTGGTACTCGTGGTGGTGGTGGCGGTGGTGCTACTGGGCCTCCACCCCCTGATCCTCCTGATCCTCCTGATCCTCCGCTTCCGCCTATTCCTCCTCCAGATCCACCGGATCCTCCAGAACCTGGTTTTGGTGCTGGTGGAGGTGGTGTGCTTCCGCCATTCCCTCCGCCCGTTGGTGGTTTCGGTTTCGGGATACAATACGTATCATCTGAATCGCTCGTCGTTTCA
>NZ_PGVC01000087.1:0-3017 GCF_002860225.1 Bacillus sp. V33-4 | reverse complement strand
TGACACTTACTCGGGTTGGACTTTCACCAACTAGCAATTAACGGCTTGCTGGGCACGCATAAAACAAAAACAAGCTCTGACATGAATAGCTTGTTTTTTTGTAAAGATCATTTATTCAATTTACGATTTTTTTCTCAAATTCCGAATAAGCCTCAACCCAAAAATTCCAACCAGTAATAAAAATAAAAAGATAATGATCGGATAAATAATATTCATAACCAATGCTTTCACCCCAAGATCATTTTCGTTTCCATCAATAGAAATCCATCCATCTTGTGAACATTTAAAAATGTTTCGTTGTAAATAATTTTCATACAATCTTATACTTCTAAAATAACATCGATAGTTTCTAAATGCTACGCCTTCAGTTCATTGTACATAATTATGAAGATTTTTTTTCAGAAATATTTCATATTCGCCCTTTACATGTCATTGTAATGGCATTTAGACTCTAATAAATGACCCGCAAAAAAACATTTCATATATAATGGAAACTATTAATGATAGAGGTGAATTTTATGCAGATTGAAGATATTTACGGAGAATTGCCTATTCTGGAGACAGATCGTCTTGTCCTAAGAAAATTGAGCTTGGAAGATTTAGAAGATATCTATTCATATGGATCGAATCAAGAAGTTTCGAAGTATGTAACATGGGATACTCATCTGTCTTCCGCTGATACTAAACAATTTCTGGACTTTGTATTACAACAATATGAAAACAAGAAAATTGCTCCATGGGGAATACAATATAAAGAAAACGGGAGATTGATTGGAACAATTGATTTTGTGTGGTGGAAACCTGCCCACAAAAGCGCAGAAATTGGTTATGTCCTGGCGCCGCAGTACTGGGGTAAAGGCATTGCGACTGAAGCGGCAAAAACTATTATTAAATTTGGATTTACTAACATGGATTTAGTGCGGATTCAAGCACAATGCTTTGTTGACAACAAAGCCTCAGCAAGGGTCATGGAAAAGGCGAGAATGTCGTTTGAAGGCGTTTTGAGGAAATCGATGTTAGTAAAAGGCAGCCATCAGGATATAATGATGTATTCAGTTTTAAAAGAAGAGTTTTCAGCCTGGCTTTGATGGTAGTATATTGATATTATTGCTCCGAAAAGAGAACGTGCAACAATTATATTCAGATAACAAGGATAAATCTCAGGCTCATGATAAAAAATATACAAGCGGAGCTTCACAGCCAGCTCCGCTTGCCTTTTATTCAAATTTAAGTTCAGACACGTGAAATGGCGACCACAGATGGCCTCGGGATATCGCCATAGGGCCATCTGCTGTGTGGGTTGTTCGGATCCTCAGTCTCCTCCCCGGGGTGCTGGACCGACAGGAACAATGTCATGCCATCTGGCGCCAGCCATGGGCCCGTTAATTCCGCCTCGACCGGTGCCGAGGCAAACTGCATTGCTTTTCCACGATTCGGCCCTTCTGTCGGGATCATAAAGAAACCGTTATTTCCGAATGGCTCGTAGACCCCTTCGTTCAGTTTGTCAGAGGAAATGTCGGTCGTTACCCACAGATTTCCCGCTTGATCGAACATCATGTTGTCCGGGCAGGCAAAACCGCTTTGCGGTCCACCTGATACAAATATCTCATACATAAATGAAGTGCTTTCCGAATCGTTATTATCTTCAACGAGACGATAGATTTGACCGTAATAATTGCCGTGTTCAAGATTATTCGTAAGCGCAATGTAGATGGAACCATCGCGGGGATGGATTTCGATGTCTTCAGGGCGATCAAGCGGTGTTCCACCAACGAGTTTTGCGGCATCGCGCGTATTTACCAGCAGTTCGCCCTGTGTTTGATACTTTTCTCTTAATTTAGGGTTCTTGTTAATATCGAGAGGTCTCCATTCATTAGCACCCATATCGGCTACATAAAGCGTGCCTTTTTCAAGAAGCCTGCTATTCTTTTTTCCTAGTTCCGGTCTGTACACATCGTCACTAACAAATTTATAGACGCACCGGTCGTTCGCATCATCACCCGTATAAACGACAACGTGACCTGATCTGCCAAGGGTCATGACTGCATTTTCATGGGCAAACCGGCCGAGGAATGTATGCTTCTTCGGTGTCGAAGCAGGATTATAAGGATCAATTTCAACTACCCAGCCATAATGCGTGGCATTCAATTCAGTCGTGTCTGTCGCTTCTTGCTCCGGCTTCCGCTCCTGTTCTGCCGTTGACCAATCTTCAATCATATCCATATAATTTTCTTCACAGGAGAACACCGTATTCCACAGTGTTTTTCCGCCCGAACAATTAGCAAAGGTTCCTATAACCGTAGACACTCCGCCTACTGCAGGATCACCTTTCGCGGGCCCAGTCAGATCAATCGGAGTATTGGCGGTAATCCTCCGATTATATCTCGAACCCTTTACAATTCTCCAGTTTCCGTCGCGAGTCTTGCGGATATGGATGACCGAGCCGCCCACATTATACTTTTCGATTTCAATTTGTTCTCTCGTTCTCCTGCCCTGTTCTTCGCGATAACCGGAGACATACATACTAAGATTTCCAATATACTCATGATTCACCCAAAGTAAACCTTCATTCGGATTTCCGCCAAAATAACAGGTAAAATCATTATTAAATCCAAATCTTTCACCATTTCCCAATTCATCGCCCCACGAAGCTACAATATCGTATTGATAACCTCTTGGAACAATCAATTGATCCTGAGTCGACGGACGAATCGGCCGAAACTGCGAGAATAATGAACCATATGGCTGATAACTGGCTAATGGCCTTACTGTCTGCCGCTCGTGAACATACTGGGGATAGTTTTGATATTGTTGATTTCCATAATACGCGAAATAGGGGTAATTCCCATTTGACATAGTTAACCACCTCTTCACCATTGTTTTTCTACTTGGACAGTTATTCCACTGTTATGTATATGACTGAAGAGATGGTTCTTTTCTCTTTTTAAATAAATTTCATCAGGCGTGTTGATTAACCAGTTTTATACAGTAAAATAAATGAAAAAAAGACACTTTTC
>NZ_PGVC01000086.1:0-13870 GCF_002860225.1 Bacillus sp. V33-4 | reverse complement strand
TGTCGAGTCATCTGTGGCACCAAGCACCGTGATGATATCCGCTCCTGCTTCAGATGCCTTCATAACTTCATATCCGCCCGCGTCCATGATCTTCAGATCTGCCAATACGGTCAGGTTAGGGAATGCCTCTTTAATTTCCTTGACCGCCCGAAGGCCTTCATTGATGACAACCGGTGTGCCGATCTCCACCACATCGATGTATGCCTCTACTTCCTTCACTACTTCTTTCGCCTCTGGAATGTTTACAAGGTCTAACGCCAGTTGAAGTTGCATTATTCTTCACTCCTTATAATTTTTTGACTACATCGTCATTATAAGTTGCAATTTTCAGAAAAAAAAGTATGCACTTTTATACCATATAGTGTCTGAAATTATACTATTATGGTAATTGGCCTGTAATTATTACATTAAAATAACGTTTCCCGGCGATATTCTAACAAAAATATTCATCCCATTCCAACCCTGTTACAGGAAACGCAAGCATCATTTAATCATCACTTTCCTTTATTTTAAATCTTTGTATAGTAAATAATTTTTCAACCATAGGAATAATAATTTCGTAAAACTTTTTGAATGGGGTTAAAAAAACTAGATATCTTACAAGTGACCAGGAACTTTTTTGCGGTTATCGTAATCAATTTAGGAACTTCTTGGGAGAAAAATCGCGTTGGCTCGCAGTCGATATAGGTAGACCCACGATCTATGTTCTGTAAAAAAGGCATCTCTTCTTTTCGCCTGTTCACGCTTGGTCTTCAGTATCATCTTCCAGACATCTTTCACATTTTGAATAAAGAACACTTACCTTTTCATCCTCATAGTGGTCAAAAATGCTGTTGCAAGTTATACAAATGATTGTTCCCACTTTTAAAACTCCTTCCAGATAATTAATATTAGAATTCTAAAATGAAAACGCTTTCTTTTTATCACAAGTCACTATAAATGTTTTTTAAGCTGAGATGCATACCTGCGAAAAAAATAAATGAACCAGATAAACCAACTATAAGCACCTTATAAATAACTCCTTGTAGAAACCTGCGAGCCACAAGCACCGCAAAAACTTTAATAGCTAATCACAGCAGGAACGTTTGTTTTGTGAGGACCCATTCATAGATAGCCTTGGCCACCCCATCATTCTCATTACTTTTGGTAACCCAATCAGCAGTTGCCTTTACGATTTCCTGGGCATTACCCATTGCAACTCCCAGACCTGCCTCCCTGATCATCGCGATATCATTCAAGCTGTCACCTATTGCCATGACATTTTGCATCTCCAGACCAAGAAAACCACAGACCTTTCCTATGGCTTTCGCCTTGTTTATACCAATAGCATTCGCTTCGATATTGGTTGGACTGGAATTGCTGATTTCCAGTTTGCCAGTCTGTTTAAGCAGGCCCATAATGTGTTCCCGGACATTATCGTCCTCTATGTTGAATCCGAACTTCATCCATTCGCGTGCAGTTATGTCTTCAGGCATCTTCCCACGCCAGACATTTTCAGTACAGGTAGCCCAAAATCCAGTTTTGTATTCCTGGCTTAGACCATACATCCACTTTATCAGGTCTGTGCCCAAGGTAACTCGTTCAACCAGTGCTCCTGTAACATCATAAATCTCGCTGCCATTCACGGTTATCAAATAGGATGATAGCTCTAATGATTTCGTAATTTCATTGCATGTCAAATAAGCACGCCCTGTACTGACCAGGACCTTAACACCCCTTTGTTCAGCTTCTTTAATAGCTTTCCTGTTTATCTCTGACACCTTTCCCTCTTCGTTCAGTAAAGTACCGTCCAGATCAAGGGCGATTAGTTTTATCTCCTGCTTTCTCGCTTGCATACTCAGCCAGCCTTTCTCTTCTGATTATAAATTTTCATGATGATGATTAAGCAACCAGAATTGGCAGCTTCAAAGGGTTCATGAAACGACGTGCAAATAATATATTATTATTTTTTTTTCGATTACTTAGCATGCGATACCTTTAGAAGTTTGCGCACCTCAGGCACTCCCCGCAAATAAACGGTTCAAAATTAAAATTAATGAACACAACTTCCTGTGGCACCTTGTTTAACAATTCTCTAAAAGCTTGCCACCCATTGGCTTTGACTGCTGTTGAACATCAATTTTTATTACCTGGAATTCATTGTTACCACATACTGAGCAAATTGTTTCCTCAGTATAAAGGGTTTTGCAATGAGTACAATACTTCCTCTCCATAAATTACCCATCCTCCAGTTCTAGTTAAATAGTACCATTCCAACATTAGGGAATTGCATGCACTAAACGCAAAACAAACATATTCTTGGTTCTACTTTTGAATAGCATTTGATTCATAGGTGGAGATTTTATTTACTCGATTTTCATGTCTCCCACCTTCAAAGGAGGTTGTTAACCATACTTCAGCAATTCCGCGAGCCAGGCCGGGGCCGATTACGCGTTCCCCCATCGCTAAAATGTTAGAATTATTATGTTCTCTCGTTACCTTCGCACTAAAAATATCGTGCACAAGCGCACAACGAATGCCCTGCACCTTGTTTGCTGCAATGCTCATTCCAATTCCTGTACCACAAATGAGGATGCCACGGTCCACTTCACCTCTTGATACCTTTTCCGCTACCGGAATCGCATAGTCAGGGTAATCAACAGAGGTTTCACAATCACACCCCAAATCAACATACTCAATCTTCAAATCTTTCATTAAAGAGATTATTACTTGACGTATATTTACACCGCCATGATCACTTGCAATTGCTACTTTCAAATTTCATTCACTCTCCCATTATATATATAAATGATCTCAATGGATGCGCCAGATAGGTATCGGCAGACTTCTGACCAGACAAAATTTTGTACTCCTTACTCGGTGCATCCTTCATCTGGACAGACTTCGTGCTAAATGGTAGATAGAAAGGTCAATTGTATGCTCGTGTTTTGCAGCTTCATCAAAAGATGTGTGAACCAGCCGACCATTTTTCAATCCTACTAAGACTCCCTTTTCACCTTCCGTAAGTAAGTCGACTGCTTTCCCGCCCATTTGGCTGCTCATCATTCGGTCGTATGCGCTAGGGGACCCTCCTCGTTGAATATGGCCAAGTATGGTCACCTTCGTCTCAAATCCCGTTTTCTCCTGAATCAGTTTGCCCATTTGAAACCCTTTGCCTACCCCTTCGGCAATCACAATGATGCTGTGTGTCTTTCCACGCTGATATCCCCGCTTAATCCTCTCAATTACATCCTCCAGGTCGTACTCGGCTTCAGGGATAATAATGGATTCAGCCCCTGCACACATCCCTGCCCATAAGGCAATGTCCCCCGCATTGCGACCCATTACCTCTATTACATAGGTGCGTTCATGGGAAAATGCCGTATCGCGAATTTTGTCAATTGCTTCGACTGCTGTATTAACAGCTGTATCGAATCCAATCGTATATTCCGTTCCAGGTATATCGTTGTCTATGGATCCTGGGATACCTACCACTGAAAATCCTTGTTGAGTTAATTTTTCAGCGCCTTTAAAAGAGCCATCCCCTCCAATGACGATTAAACCCTCAATGCCGGCTTTTTTCAGCTGGTCTATTGCCTTTTGCTGTCCCATGGGTGACTTGAACTCCTCACACCGGCAAGTTTTTAAGATGGTACCTCCACGATGAATGATGTCCCCTACACTGCCCAGGCTCATTGAAATAAAGTCGCCATCCATTAATCCTTTGTAACCATTTCTCACACCATAAACATCCAACCCCTTAAAGATTCCTCTTCGAACGACCGCACGAATAGCGGTATTCATTCCAGGGGCATCACCGCCGCTTGTTAATACTGCAATCTTTTTCATTGCTTTTCCTCCATATTTTGACGATTAAACGCCCCGGTGTTTAAGAAAACGTACATATCGGCCTAGAAGACCCCCAAGGCATATTCCATCTTTAAAGCAATCCAGGCAAATGATCATGATGTAACTCACACTTTAAATTGATAAGAAGTTCGAGTCACTTCTATTGTACAAAAAGGGCAGGCTCACCCACTGGCGATTCTGCCCATATCCTAAGAGAGCGCCCCTTCCAGTTGCTTCTCCATGCGATTACCCACGTTCACTCAGGGTTCGAATGTTGAAGGTTCGTGAATCCATACTTATACAGTCGTTATCCCACCATAGCATCACTCTATTTTCAATATTCAGATATTTATTTTTATAGTTTTATGTTTATAGAACCTTCTTAAACTGGGCAACTACATTTTCAACTGTAAAACCGTATTCTTCGATTATTTTTTCCCCCGGTGCCGAAGCCCCGAATTGATCAATGGCCAAAACATGACCGTAATCGCCAACGTATTTATGCCACCCCAAGGACGCTCCCATCTCAATGCCAAGCCGTGCTGTAACGTTTTTTGGAAGTACACTTTCCTTATACGCAGCAGATTGTTTGTCGAATCGATCCCAGCTCGGCATGCTGACAACCGAAACATAAATGCCTTCCGCCTCAAGGACCTTCTGTGCGTCAACCGCTAGGGAAACCTCAGATCCGGATGCTAGAAGCAGGCCATCCACGTTTTTTGCTTTTGAAATTACATAAGCACCTTTTTTAACGCCCTCATACGCTGTGTCTGCGTCAATAAGTGTCGGTAAATCTTGACGTGAAAGGATAAGAGCTGTTGGTTCGTCTCTGCTTTCCAATGCCAGTTTCCAAGCTGCTGCTGTTTCATTTCCCTCAGCCGGACGGATTGTGGAGAGACCTGGCAAGGCACGTAACGATGCCAAGTGTTCAACTGGCTCATGTGTTGGTCCATCCTCACCCACGGCCACACTGTCGTGTGTAAATACATAGGTTACAGGTACTTTCATTAATGCTGAAAGACGAATGGCCGGACGTAAGTAGTCGGAGAAAACGAAGAATGTGGCGCCGAATACTTTGACTCCCCCGTGAAGGGCCATTCCATTTACGGCAGCCCCCATTGCAAACTCGCGAACCCCAAACCAAATGTTGCGTCCACTGTAATCTGCTGCACTGAAGTTCTCTTCACCTTTCAGCAAAGTTTTGTTGGATGAGGCAAGGTCAGCAGATCCGCCAAACAGTTGCGGGACGTTCCTCGCAAGCGAATTTAACACCTCACCACTGGATGAACGGGTGGCAAGCTTATCTTTTCCTACTTGATATCTTGGCACATCTGCATCCCATCCTTTGGGGAGCTCGCCATTTATCGCTTGCCTCAATTCCCTTGCGAGTACAGGATAGGCCCTCTCATATTCCGCAAACAGCTTATTCCAGGAGTCTTCCTTCTTCTGCGCTGATTCTTTTAGTTCCGCAAAATGTGCTTTGACTTCTTCAGGGACATGAAAATCCTCTTCATATGACCAACTATAATGTTCTTTTACAAGCTTTATTTCATCTTTCCCAAGAGGTGCCCCATGTGACGCGGACTTTCCACCTTTATTAGGGGAACCATAGCCAATAACTGTTTTCACTTCAATTAAAGTCGGTTGTTCTTCGTTTGCCTTCCCTTTGGCAATCGCATCTTCGATAGAATTAGCATCATTCCCATCCTCAACACGAAGCACTTGCCAGCCATAAGCTTTAAAGCGATCGGCCACACTTTCGCTAAATGACATATGAAGATCACCATCAAGTGAAATATCATTTGAATCGTATAATACAATCAAACGGCCAAGCTTGAGATGCCCTGCAAGTGACGCTGCCTCTGCTGATACGCCTTCCATCAGGTCACCGTCGCCACAAATGCTGTATGTGTAATGGTCAATTACATTATATTTATCCCTGTTATACGTAGTGGCCAAGTGTCTTTCCGCCATGGCCATCCCAACCGCCATGCTAATTCCTTGCCCTAACGGACCAGTCGTGGCGTCAACTCCCGGTGTATGGCCGTACTCAGGGTGACCAGGTGTTTTACTCCCCCATTGACGGAAATTTTTCAAATCTTCTAATGTGACTTCATAACCTGTCAAATGCAGTAAGCTGTATAGAAGCATGGACCCGTGACCTGCAGACAATGTAAAACGGTCACGGTTAAACCATTCCGGATTATTCGGATTATAGTTCATGAACTTGGTCCAGAGTGTATATGCCATAGGGGCAGAGCCCATCGGCATTCCCGGGTGACCTGATCCAACATTTTCAATTGCATCGATTGACAGGGTTCTAATAGTATGAATGGATAGCAGATCAACATTAATTTTTTGTTCAATCATAATTGTTATTCCCCCTCTTCTTATCATCTTGAGCTATTAGCTGGTAGTTACAAGAACCCCTTTTTGTTGAGCCTTGCCTGAAGATCCAAACTCACGCATTTTCCCTTGGACCGTTTCTTTGATTGCTTCACGTGCCGCACTAAGGAATTTACGTGGATCATATACTTTAGAATCTCTGTTCAAAAGCTCACGAACAGCTTTTGTAGCAGCAATCTGGCTTTCTGTATTCACATTGATTTTTGCCGAGCCAAGTGAAATGGCTTTTTGAATATCCTTTGTCGGAATACCTGTACCACCGTGAAGAACGAGCGGGACACCGGTAAGCTCCATGACTTCCTTCATCCGGTCGAAACCAAGATTTGGCTCACCCTTATATGGCCCATGAACAGAACCTAACGCAGGTGCGAAGCAGTCTACTCCTGTTTCACGCACTAATTGATCACATTCAGAAGGTATGGCATATGCAGATTCTGCATCTACGATAAGGTCGTCTTCTTGACCACCAATTCGCCCCAGTTCGGCTTCTACAGAGACTCCGACAGCATGGGCTACCTCAACCACACGTTTTGTCAATTCAATATTTACTTCCAGGGGGTGATGGGAACCATCAATCATCACCGATGTAAACCCGGCATGGATGGCTTGAACACATTTTTCGAGACTTGAACCATGATCCAGATGAATGGCCACCGGCACCGTCATGTTATATTCCTCCATTAACCCTTTGACCATCTGGACAGTGAATTTAAAACCACCCATATAACGGGCAGCACCTTCAGAGACTCCGAGAATGACTGGAGACTTTTCTTCTTCCGCAGCTTTAAGTATCGCCTGAGTAAACTCAAGATTATTGATGTTGAACTGTCCGACAGCATAACCGTTCTCTTTTGCGTGGATTAACATTTCCTTCATTGAAACTAGTGGCATAATATTTTCTCCCCTTTAGATTATTTATCTTTTTAAAACCCTTTTTATAAAAGACCTTCTCAACTCTTGCCTGTTCGATAAGCGAATGGATTACCGGACAGTTTACTTCAATGATGAATGATACGCCTCGATAAACTGGAATCTTTCGCTAATCCCTCTCCCTGTCAAAAAGGAGTGAGTTTGCATTAAACCATTTTCCTTCTTTCTAACACCTTTCAGGAGAAGCCCGTCAGTAATTCCGGTTGCAACAAAAAAGCAATCGTCAGATTGTACAATCTCATCCAGCGTGAAGTACTTTAAGGGGTCGACTATTCCCATCTTGATACAGCGATCGAACTCCTCTTCAGTTTGCGGGGCTAGCTGCGCTTGGAAATCGCCACCCAGGCACTTCAAGGCCGTTGCAGCTATTACCCCCTCCGGTGCGCCACCAGTGCCTACTAAGATATCCACATCTATCTCGTCGATTGCTGTAGCTATCGCACCAGTCACATCGCCATCAGGGAATAACTTGACCCTGGCTCCCACATCAAATACTTGTCTAATCAAATCATCATGCCGAGGCCTGTCCTGGATCATGACGGTTACTTCAGATAAATCTTTCCCCAGAGCTTTAGCTACCGAAATCATGTTTTCTGTTAGAGACATCTGAATGTTGATATGACCTTTTGCTTTTGGCCCGACAGCCAGCTTTTTCATGTACATATCCGGAGCATGGAGCAAGCTGCCCTTGGCCGACACAGCCACGACGGTTAATGAATTTTCCTGTCCTTTTGACAAGAAAGTCGTTCCTTCTACGGGATCGACCGCAATATCAACGTGAGGTCCTTTTCCTGTTCCCAGCTCCTCGTTAATATAAAGCATGGGTGCCTCGTCCATTTCCCCTTCCCCGATAACGATCAGGCCGTTCATATCAATGAGGTTCATTCGATTGCGCATCGCCTCAGTTCCGGCACCGTCAGCATCATTTTTATTTCCTGTTCCTATCCAAGGGTAGGATGCTATAGCTGCATTCTGTGCTACAGCAAGAAAATCCATTGCTAATGACTGAACCCGCTCTTCACTGAAAACTTTAGTTTCCAATTTAGACATTAGATCACCTCCTGGTTCTTTAATTAAATATACAAGCCATAATCACATGTATATTTTTTATCACCTGTACAGGTATGATTATATCCCGTATAATATATATTAGTAAGTACGCACTTTATGAGCATATAGTATTAAAAAGTATACTAATAATCTATAATCAAGGGGGATTAAACATGGGGCATATGGATAATAAAACGTTCAACTGTGAAAAAGAGTTAACACTCGCTGTTATTGGTGGGAAATGGAAAATGCTTATTTTATGGCACCTTGGCAAAGAGGGGACGAAACGATTTAACGAATTGAGATCCCTCATGCCGGACATCACTCAGAGAATGCTTGTGAATCAGCTGCGCGAACTGGAAGACGACCAGATCGTTCATCGAGAAGTATATCCCGTTGTACCACCTAAGGTAGAATATTCATTAACCGAAACTGGAGAAAGTCTGATGCCTATTCTTGAGTCGATGTATGATTGGGGCAAAAACTATATGAATAAGGTATTAAACACAAGAAAGGAATCGATCAAGGTAGATTAATACTCTCACTTTTGCGAAAAATGAGCGGTCATATAGTTACATGATTAATACCAAGAAACAATTGAGCAATGCATCATCAGTTAAAACTTAACAAACCACATGAAGCAATCTTGATTTAAGGGTTACTTCATGTGGTTTGTTAGTATTCTATGTGATATCATTTTTCAGGGCATTAAAATGAAATTTCTCAAATATACCCTTTCCTTATTAGTACTCAGGCAATAAATAATATCTTCAAAACATATGAAGCACGCCTTACCCGACCCTCATCGGTGAAACAATTCCCATTGTCTCAGCAACAAATTTTACTAGTTCTACCACCCTGTTGGAGTAGCCCCATTCATTGTCATACCATGCAAGCACCTTAACTTTCCGTTTTCCGATAACCATGGTAGATAAACCATCGATTATAGCTGAGCTGGGATTGGTATTAAAGTCAATAGACACCAGTGGCTCGGTGGTGTAATCCATTATCCCTTGCAAGTATCCTTGTGAAGCAAACAGAAACGCCTCATTAACATCACTGGCCGTTACGCCCTTTCCCAGGTCAACAACCAAATCCACCAGCGAAACATTAGGAGTAGGGACACGGAGAGCGACGCCATCCATTTTTCCTTTTAAATGCGGCAACACGAGAGAAAGAGATTTCGCGGCGCCGGTGGTTGTTGGAATAATACTTTGACCGCAGGCGCGGGCACGGCGCAAATCTTTATGGGGATTATCTATATTTTTCTGGTCATTTGTGTAAGAATGGACCGTTGTCATTAATCCATTTTCAATGCCAAACTGTTCATCAAGCACTTTTACTACAGGTGCAAGGCAATTAGTCGTACAAGATGCATTAGAGATGATAAAATGCTTTTCCACATCTAAAGAATATTCGTTTACACCCATCACTATGGTCACATCTTCATTTTTCCCTGGGGCTGTTAATATGACTTTCTTAGCCCCAGCTTCCAAATGGAGAGATGCCTTTTCCCTGCTATTAAATTTACCGGTGGCTTCGATGACGATGTCAATATCCAATTGCTCCCACGGGAGAGAAGCTGGATCACGGTTGCTTATTAACTGAATCCTTTGATTATTCACGATTAAGGCCTGATCAGCAGGGAACACATCGCCTTCGAATTTTCCATGGATGGTATCATACTTGATTAAGTGAGCTAAGGTCTCAGCTGGATAGCTTGCGTTTATCGCTACTATTTCAAGAGTCTCATCCAAAATTGCTTTTCGGAAAACGAGTCTACCGATTCTTCCAAATCCATTGATTGCAATTCTTGCCTTCATTTCCCCGCTCCCCTCCCGATCGAGTTCTATGCACCTGAATATTTACCTAACATTAACCACTGAAAGCAGCCACAGTCTGGCCTCCCCGAGTTGACCCTACTTGTACACCTACATCAATCATCAAACGACCCGTTGGTCAGCAGGCTATCAGGATGATCATCAGTAGTTTTTTATAGAAATTACATTATCAATTTTTTATCTTTTCAACGACGTGCCCACCAAATTCGTTGCGCAGTGCAGCAACGACTTTACCTGTAAATGTATCCTCCTCTAATGAGCGATAACGCATCAACAGGGACAGGGCAATGACAGGCGTAGCAGTTTGCAGATCCAGAGCAGTATCGATGGTCCATTTCCCTTCACCTGAAGAATGCATAACTCCTTTGATATCTTCCAATTTGGCATCCTTTGAAAATGCATTTTGGGTCAAATCCATTAGCCAAGAGCGGATAACTGAACCATTATTCCATACTCTTGCGACTTCTTCATAATCGTAATCGAACTCACTTTTTTCTAATAGTTCGAAACCCTCACCAATGGCAGCCATCATCCCATATTCAATGCCGTTGTGTACCATTTTTAAAAAGTGCCCGCTCCCGCGTCTTCCTGCATACAAATACCCGTTGTCGACAGCCGTATCTTGAAAAAGCGGTTCCACTGCCTCCCATGCCTCAGGATCTCCGCCAACCATGTAGCAAGCTCCATTGCGTGCACCTTCTATCCCGCCAGAGGTACCGACATCCAAAAAACTTACCCCGAATTTTTTTAACTTATGATATCGACTAATTGATTCTTTGTAGTAAGAATTTCCAGCTTCAATGACGATGTCCCCACTGTTTAAAAACGGCGCTATATCAAAAATCACTGAATCTACGACCTGGTGCGGCACCATGATCCAAATAATCCGTGGTTGTTCTAATGATTTAACTAACTCTAATAAACTCGATGTACCCTTTGCCCCACATCGTTCCATTTCTCTAACAGCACTGGAATTTATATCGTATACCACCAACTCATGATTGTGGTCAATGAGGTTTGAACCTAAGTTTAATCCCATCTTCCCTAACCCGATTAACCCTACTTTCATTATTGATACCCTCCCACATTACAGTCACGTTTAATTGCCGGAAAACAATGCCCTCCCAGTATTCCTTACAAATGCGAGGCCGGCTTCTATCTTTTATACTAAACTAGGCGTCCTACCACCAACTGAATCCATCCTCCCTTAATAATCCATGAGAGGCCTCGGGACCCATTGACCCCGATGGATATGAATGGAGGGGCACTATTTTTTGATCAAATGCGTCTAAAATGGGCTGCACCCATTTCCAAGATAGTTCAACCTCTTTCCATTGCACAAAGAAAGTGGAGTCCCCGCGCAGTGCATCGGATAATAAGAGCTCGTACGCTTCAGGCATATCTTTCTGGTTTTCGAAGAATTTCACGGTAACTGGCTCAATTTTGCCATTTTTCAATGCATTTTTACTGTTGAACTGTAATGAGACACCTTGGTTTGGGCTGATGTCGATCGATAAGAGATTCGGCGCTGTTTGCTCATTTTTCTTCCTGTACACATCTTCTAATGGATTTTTGAATTCGATCACAATCCTGGTGGATTTTTCTCGCATTCTTTTGCCAGTCCGAATATAGAATGGGACCCCACTCCACAGTAAATCGTCAATCCACAACCGGGCCGCAATAAATGTATCATTCATAGAAGAATCCTGAATACCAGGCTCATTTGTGTATGCTGGCACTGGCTGGTCGTTAATATACCCCTCGCTATACTGACCACGTACGACATTCCGAACAATATCCTCCTTTTGTAACGGCCGCAGGGATTCCATGATTTTTGTCTTTTCATTTCGGATGTCATCTGCACTTAACTGTGCAGGTTGATGCATAGCAGTCATCATAACCAGTTGCAGCATATGATTTTGAACCATATCACGAATGGCACCTGCATGATCATAATAACCTGCTCTCTCTTCCACACCAACGGTTTCACTTGCTGTGATTTGTACATTCGCAATATATTTGTTACTCCACAGGGCCTTAAACATGGGATTCGCAAATTCCAATGCTTCCAAGTTTTGAACCATCGGCTTGCCCAGGTAATGGTCAATAAGAAAAATTTCATCCGGTTGAAAAGCTTTGCTCAATTTCGCGTTTAGTTCTTGTGCTGATTTCAGGTCGTGTCCAAATGGTTTTTCAATGATGAGACGCTTCCACCCTTTTATCGCCTGTAATCCACTCGCTTTAATGTTGGATACAATTACATCAAAGAACTCAGGTGCAACGGATAAGTAAAAGAGCCGATTTTCTGGGATATTAAGTTGTTCTTCTCGATTTTGGATCATTCTGAGTAATGTTCGATATCCCTCGTTATTTGTTACGTCCAAGGAACTATACCAAAATGATCCAAGGAATTCGTCCAACTTACCAGAGTCCGTTATCTGACGTCTTGAAAATTGTGTTATCGAGATTTGCACATGTTCACGAAACACGTCATTTGTCCAATCTCTCCTGCCTAAACCAATAATCGCAAATGACTTAGGCATTTTGCCATCCAAGAACAAGTTGAATAGAGATGGAAAAATTTTTCTTTTTGCTAAATCCCCTGTTGCTCCGAACAAGACAAAAGTCAATGAATCCAATTCCACTGGATTTAACACATTGACATTAATCTCGTCCAGATGGATATTCCGTTGAACGGTTACGCCAGTCATGAGATCCCCTCCTGATCATCTGATAAAATAACTGATATTCCGCATTTTTTTTCCTCATCTCCAACCCTAAAAATTCATTTGTTTTTTATGAACTTACTTGCCCTAAGTATAATAATTGAAAATTTTATTTGTAAGTACGCACTTTTTTATTATATAGTATATAAAAATGCACTATAATTCAGATAATTCAGATTAAATAAGGGGAGATAAAACATGGGACATCTGTGCAACAAAAATTTTAACTGTGAAAAGGAATTAACACTCTCTATTATCGGGGGAAAGTGGAAGATGGTTATCATGTGGCATCTAGGCAGAGAAGGGACTAAGCGCTTTGGCGAATTAAAGTCTATGATACCCGGGATCACACACCGGATGCTTGTAAGTCAACTACGAGAACTCGAAGAAGACCTTATCATCCATCGTGAAGTTTATCCAGTTGTTCCGCCGAAGGTAGAGTATTCTCTCACAAAAAGAGGAGAAAGCTTACTTCCAATTTTAGAAGCTATGTACGACTGGGGGAAAGACTATATGGAGACGGTGCTGATAAAACAAAAAGAAAAAACAACTTCACTTTAACGTATAAGCAAATGTAAGGGCTTTCATTACTTATAAATCAATACATGCGCCTGAATCTTCCATATGTTTCTTAAAGTGTAAAACTGGTGGTACTTACATGTATTGATTAAGAAGAATTTGCATTCCAAGGTTCCCCTTTCCTTATTTAGTATAATTTAAAACATTATATGCGTTAAAAGTGCATACTTCTTTTTCTGAAAATTACAACTTATAATGACGATGTAGTGAAAAATCTAAATAAGGAGTGAAGAATCAATGCAACTTCAACTGGCGTTAGACCTTGTAAACATTCCAGAGGCGAAAGAAGTAGTGAAGGAAGTAGAGGCATACATCGATGTGGTGGAGATCGGCACACCGGTTGTCATCAATGAAGGCCTTCGGGCGGTCAAGGAAATTAAAAAGGCATTCCCTAACCTGACCGTATTGGCAGATCTGAAGATCATGGACGCGGGCGGATATGAAGTCATGAAGGCATCTGAAGCAGGAGCGGATATCATCACGGTGCTTGGTGCCACAGATGACTCGACA
>NZ_PGVC01000085.1:0-3519 GCF_002860225.1 Bacillus sp. V33-4 | reverse complement strand
GCGACAACTTTATTTCCCTCTTGTTTTGATGATGATTTTTTCGTTTGCTTTTCCCTATTGTTCTTGGTTTCCTTTTGCGCCGTTTCTTTTATCTCGGTATCGGAAGGCGCTGAAGATGTTTCCGTTGAAGCCGGTTCTTCCGCAGTTTCAGTTTCTTCCGGACTTGGATCTTCCGGGTTCGACACCTCGTTCGCATCTGTCTCTTCCTTCGATGCCGCAGTCAAGTTCGTCGTTTCGGATCTTTTAGCGGTTCGTCGTTCTGACGTTTTTTCCGGATGCCACCAGTGGTTCGCCGGAGACTGCTTGTCATCGTCGTCATCGTCATCATCGTCGTCTTTGTATGTTTTCTCCCGGTAAGTCACTTCCGTCAGGCGGTATAACTCATCATAGGCGTAAGATGTTTTGTACCCGCGTTCGTCTACTTCGGACACGCGGTTGCCTACCTCGTCATACTCATACGCAAGCGACGAATAAAATTCTTTCCCTTTATTTTTAAGAGAGGTCAACTGATCGGCTTCATCATACTCATACATTGTGACAATCCCGTTTCCCCGGGTCACCGATGTTTTCTGCCCGGCGCCATCATACGTATAGCTGGTCAGATTGGCTTCCGGATCGGTCACTTTCACCATTTCATTGCGTTCATTGTATTCATATTGGACGGCGCGGCCTTCCGGATCCGTCACTTGAGTGCGGTTACCGGCGGCATCATACGCGAATCGGGTTGTTTTTTTCATTCCCGTATTGGTGACGGCGGTCATCCGGTTCAAACTGTCATATTCATACACTTCGTCCGTGGCCGGACTCGCTGCTTTCACCATGTTTCCGGCACCATCATATGCATAGGACAGCTGTTCATCGCCAAGGTCGATGCCGGCCAATTCCTGGCGTTTGTTGTAGCTGTAGCGGATCGTCTGGCCTTTCCGGTCGGTTTCCTGCGCCAGGTTTCCGACCTTGTCATATGTGAAGCGGTGGACATCGCCGAGCGCATTGATTTCCTGGGTGACCTGGCCAAGTGAGTCATAAAGCCACTCGGTTTGGTTTCCCTTGGAGTCGGTCAGTTTCGTTAATTGCCCGAGTTGGTCGTACAAATAAGCTGTCTTATTGCCCAGTGCATCTGTTACGCCTGTTTGGTTACTGACAGCGTCATAGCTGTAGGAGGTCACAATTCCTTTTGCATCCTTCACCGCGGTGATATTTCCAACTGCATCGAGCGTGTAGGAAGTGGCCCGTCCTTTTGGATCTGTTTCCTTGACCAAACGATTCAGCTTGTCATAGGCATATGTCGATGTGTGGTTTTTCTGGTCGGTCAGGCTGGTGAGGTTGCCGGCCGCGTCATACGCATAGGACACGCTGTAGCCAAGCGGGTCGGTCACTTTTGCCGGCCGGCCTGCTTCATCATAGGCAAGGCTTGTCACAAAACCGCGTACATCCATGATCGTGGCGGGATTTCCACTTTTCGTGTACGTATAGACCGTCTTTTGCTCGTTCGGATCAATCATCTCGAGGAGCTGGTTGTTTTTGTCATAAGCGTAGCCCCAGACAGCACCGCGCTCATCGGTAAACGAGGTCATATTGCCGGCCGGGTCATAGCCCATTTTAGTCGTAAATCCTTCCGGATCGACCACTTCTGTTGTATTTCCGATTTTGTCGTAGGCGAGCTTGGTGTTGTTTCCGAGCGGATCGGTCACCTGCACAAGTCTCTGCAAAGCGTCATATTGATAGCTTGTCACTTCTCCAAGCGGGTCTTTCACCGATTCAAGCAAACCGGTTGGCGTATAAGTGTAGTCCGTTTTTTGCTGGAGGGCATTAATTTCCGCGACCATTTCACCGGCCAGGTTAAACTGGAATTCGGATTTCGCCCCGTTTTGCCGGGTCACCGAAACGAGATTGGCTGCCGCATCGTAGCCATAATGAATCTCTCCGCTTGGATCGGTCACTTTTTCGAGCTGGTCAAGCGCATCATAGCTGTATGTCGACACATGGCCTTCTGCATCCGTCACGGAGGTCATTCGGCCAAGGCCGTCATACGCCCATGAAGTCGCGTGGCCGTTTGGATCGGTCATGCCTTTAAGCTGGAGCTTTTCATCAAAGGAATAAACAGACACGGCATTTCCGGGTTCTGTCACCTTGATCGTTCTCTCCGCCAGATTGTACTCGTATTTCGTTTCTTTTTCTTCCTGGTTGACATAGCTGAGAATCCGGCCCAGCGCATCATAATCGGCTGACACGGTATTCCCGAGAGCATCCGTTTGCTTAACGAGGTTCCCCATCGCGTCATAATCAAACGACTGCGCCGCCTCGCGCGGATTCACAATCGAATCGATGAGGCCGAGAGAATTATAAGAATAACGGATCGAATGTCCTTCCGGATCGGTTTCTTTCAAGAGCTGGCCAATGCTGTCGTATTCATAGCTCGTCACCTGGCCAAGCGGATCGGTGATGTTCTTCACCATCCCCAGGCTGTTATAGGCAAAATGCGTTTCATGTCCGGCCGGGTCGGTGACCTTCGTGACCTGTTGGAGGTCATCGTAGTCATATTTCGTGACACGTCCGAGCGGATCGGTTGTTTTCGTCATGTTGCCAAATACATTGTATTCATAGGCGGTCACCGCGCCTTTCGGGTCAGTGACGCTACGCATCTGTCCCATTTTGTCATAGGACATCCTATACGTTTGCCCTTTGGCATTCGTGAGCGTTTGCGGGAAACCGTATCCGTCATAGGTGTAGTGCGTATGTAGATTCCCGTTCAAAAACAGGTTGTCGACTTCGCCCGAACCGTTATATTGGTAGGTCCACGTTCCAAATGGCGTCACCTGCTTGACCAGCCGGTTTAACGCATCATATTCAAACGATTCCGCGTCTTCGAGTGTCCCTTGCTGAGTTTTTAGCCTGCCGAGTGCGTCATAACTATAAGAAATAGCGGCACCCTCCGGTCCTTCAATGCCGGTCAGCTGGTTCAGCGCGTTGAACGCATAACGCGTCACTGCCCCGTTCGGTGCCTTTTTCGTATCTACGCGGCCTTTTGCATCGTAGGTGTACTCGTAAAAGTGTCCGTTCGGCAATGTTTCTTTGTCCAGTCTGCCGTTTTTGTCATACGAAAACCGGAGCGTTTGGTCCTTGCCATCCTTGATCGAAACGATACGGTCTGCATCATCATATTCATAAGAATTGACGGAACCGTTTGGCATTATCACACTCTTCAAGCGGCCAACTGCGTCATAAGAAAATGTGGTGACCTGGCCGAGCGGATCGGTTACCGTATGAAGCTGCCCATAAGCATCATAGGTGTAGTGGGTAATTTTCTTGTCCGGACCTTTATGATCTTCAACGAGTCCGCGGGAGTCATACACAAACTCCTCCACATCTTCCGTCGGGCTTTTAATGGTCAGGACATTTCCTTTTCCGTCATAACTATGTTCCCAAACTCTTCCGTCTCCATCCTTGATCACTGTCGGCAAAAGGAAATCTGGATGGTAGCTGGTATGCGACTCGGTCCCGAGCGAAGATTTTTCAAGC
>NZ_PGVC01000084.1:0-1493 GCF_002860225.1 Bacillus sp. V33-4 | reverse complement strand
AGCTGGCGCTCCGGCATCTCAGGCTCCTACCTATCCTGTACAAGCTGTACCAAAATTCAATATCAGGCTACAGTAAAGCTCCACGGGGTCTTTCCGTCCTGTCGCGGGTAACCTGCATCTTCACAGGTACTATAATTTCACCGAGTCTCTCGTTGAGACAGTGCCCAGATCGTTACGCCTTTCGTGCGGGTCGGAACTTACCCGACAAGGAATTTCGCTACCTTAGGACCGTTATAGTTACGGCCGCCGTTTACTGGGGCTTCGATTCAGAGCTTCGCTTGCGCTAACCCCTCCTCTTAACCTTCCAGCACCGGGCAGGCGTCAGCCCCTATACTTCGCCTTGCGGCTTCGCAGAGACCTGTGTTTTTGCTAAACAGTCGCCTGGGCCTATTCACTGCGGCTCATCCGGGCTATTCACCCAAATGAGCACCCCTTCTCCCGAAGTTACGGGGTCATTTTGCCGAGTTCCTTAACGAGAGTTCTCTCGCTCACCTTAGGATTCTCTCCTCGCCTACCTGTGTCGGTTTGCGGTACGGGCACCTTTTTCCTCGCTAGAGGCTTTTCTTGGCAGTGTGGAATCAGGAACTTCGGTACTATATTTCCCTCGCCATCACAGCTCAGCCTTGCGATCACGGGATTTGCCTCGTGACCAGCCTAACTGCTTGGACGCACATAACCAGCAGTGCGCTTGCCCTATCCTCCTGCGTCCCCCCATTGCTCAAACGGAAAAGAGGTGGTACAGGAATATCAACCTGTTGTCCATCGCCTACGCCTTTCGGCCTCGGCTTAGGTCCCGACTAACCCTGAGCGGACGAGCCTTCCTCAGGAAACCTTAGGCATTCGGTGGATGGGATTCTCACCCATCTTTCGCTACTCATACCGGCATTCTCACTTCTAAGCGCTCCACGAGTCCTCCCGGTCCCGCTTCAACGCCCTTAGAACGCTCTCCTACCGCGGACACCTACGGTGTCCACCCACAGCTTCGGTGATACGTTTAGCCCCGGTACATTTTCGGCGCAGAGTCACTCGACCAGTGAGCTATTACGCACTCTTTAAATGGTGGCTGCTTCTAAGCCAACATCCTGGTTGTCTAAGCAACTCCACATCCTTTTCCACTTAACGTATACTTTGGGACCTTAGCTGGTGGTCTGGGCTGTTTCCCTTTCGACTACGGATCTTATCACTCGCAGTCTGACTCCCATGGATAAGTCTTTGGCATTCGGAGTTTGTCTGAATTCGGTAACCCGATGAGGGCCCCTAGTCCAAACAGTGCTCTACCTCCAAGACTCTTACTACATGAGGCTAGCCCTAAAGCTATTTCGGAGAGAACCAGCTATCTCCAGGTTCGATTGGAATTTCTCCGCTACCCACACCTCATCCCCGCACTTTTCAACGTGCGTGGGTTCGGGCCTCCATCCAGTGTTACCTGGACTTCACCCTGGACATGGGTAGATCACCTGGTTTCGGGTCTACAACCACATACTAATTCGCCC
>NZ_PGVC01000083.1:0-1402 GCF_002860225.1 Bacillus sp. V33-4 | reverse complement strand
CACTAGTGTTGCATTAATTAAATTTTAATATTAAAAAGACTCTAAATCTTCGCTAATTTTATTCTGTACAAAGAAAAAGTCCTTTATAATGGATAAGTCAGGTGGTAACCCGTCCAAATCCAAAAAAAGGACCAATCTCATGGACAAGATTACACCAAAAACTTCATTTGGACAATGGTTTTCACCCATAAATCTTCGTTTGTTTGAAGAAAAAGTGAAAACCATGAAATTAGACTATTATACAAAAAAGCTAACGACCCATTCGTTCTTAAAATTATTGCTTTTCGCACAGCTGCATGAAACGGAAAGCCTCCATGCGCTTAGCGATTGCCTTATTGATGACCAGCTTCAAGAAGGTACTGCTTTAGATTCGATCAGTGTTTCACAGCTTTCGCGCCGGTTAAACCAGATGAATCCCGAGGTATTCCAGGAACTGTTTCTCGATCTAGTGTCACAAATTCATAGGAAAACGAACTACTCAGCCATCAAAATGCCTTTGAAAATCATTGATTCGAGCACGTTGCCACTAAATCTAACGAACCATAAATGGGCTGAATTCCGGAAGACGAAAGCGGGTGTAAAGCTGCATTTGCGCCTTGTGTTCATGGATGAAGGCAGCTCTTATCCAGAAAAAGCAGTGATCACAAATGCAAAGGAACATGACCGCGGACAACTGGAAGTCATGGTCGATGACAAAGCATGCATGTACGTTTTTGACCGAGGATATCTAGATTATGAGCGCTTTGACCGCATGACCGATGAAGGATACTTTTTCCTATCGAGATTGCGCAAGAACGCGGTCATAAGGGAAGTATACGATTTTAAAGTACCGGATGATTCCCCTGTTTTATCGGATCAAATGGTCTTAATCGGCACCACACAAAACCGGGCAGAGAACTTTTTTCGATTATTGAAAGTGAAGGATTCGAAGGGAAATGAACTTCAGTTAATTACGAATCGCTTCGACTTAAATCCTGATGAAATTTCTGAAATGTACAAGTCAAGGTGGGCCATTGAGCTCTTTTTCAAATGGTTGAAACAGCATTTGAATATCAAGAAATTTTACGGTCAAAGTGAGTGGGCGATCCAAAATCAAGTGTTCATCGCACTCATCGTTTATTGCCTGCATGTGTTGGCGCAGCTAGAGTCAAAAAGCAAACGAAAAATCCTTCAAATTAGCCGCTACCTAAAGGCAAGCCTTTGGAAACCAGCAACCGCTTGGATTCGGAGAATCGAGGAAAAATCGATTCCTTAATAGGGAAACTGCCGCTGTCACTCAAGTATAATTGGAAATAAAAACCAAATGGATAGGGCCACCTTTATTGCACCATTTACTTTTTTGGC
Source organism: Bacillus sp. V33-4 (assembly GCF_002860225.1). Classification (NCBI taxonomy): domain Bacteria; kingdom Bacillati; phylum Bacillota; class Bacilli; order Caryophanales; family Bacillaceae; genus Bacillus; species Bacillus sp. V33-4. The sequence goes on along the minus strand of NZ_PGVC01000083.1, from coordinate 58 downwards.
TCTAAACCATGAGAATGAATAGATTGAATTTTTCGACAGTATTTATGCAACACTAGTG
>NZ_PGVC01000082.1:0-8736 GCF_002860225.1 Bacillus sp. V33-4 | reverse complement strand
GCTTATAAACCCTCTGATATCAATGTATTTGCTTGATTTATATATTTAATTTTTGACAATACGTTTAAAATTTGTGGGGTGAGGATATGAAAGGTAAAAAATTTGCTTCAATGAAAACTATCGCTCTATTGACTGGAATGACCCTATTGCTTACAGGATGTGTCGTTCCAATGAATGAATCTACGGTTACGAAGCAACAAGTGGCCTCTGCTAAAACTCAACAGGAATCACCATCCGAAAAAGTTGAGCCGGCAAGAAAGAAAAATGGAGATAAAATTGTAATCGGTTTCTCTCAGCGAAGAGTGGCCGGTAGCGACTGGTATACAAATCTAATTCGGGGCGCCGAAGGGGAAGCAAAAAAGCATGATGTGGAACTTGTTGTGCTGGATGCCCAGGGGGATGTAGCAAAACAAGTATCCGGAGTTGAAGATTTAATTGCCCAAGATGTAGATGCAGTTATCATGAACCCGCAGGATCCATCCGGTGTTATACCAGCAACAAATAAATTAGCAGAAAAAAACATCCCATTAATTGCGGTTAACAGTAACCTCGATGCCAAGGCGAATGCCATATCCTTTGTTTCTGATGATCCGAGAGATACCGGCTATAAAACTGGCTGGGAACTGGCTAAAGCTGCTTCGGAAAAATTTGGAGATAAAGTAATCAAAGCGGCCATGATAAGTGGTTATCCGAAGGAACTGGTTTCTCAATATCGCAGAAACGGAATGATTTCAGGCTGGACCGATTTTATGTTGGAAAAATACGGGAAGTCTAATCTTGAGTTAGTTGCAGAACGTTTTGGCAACTGGGTGCCTGATAAAGCCCTGCCGGAAATGCAGGACATTGCAACGTCCCATCCGGATTTACAAGTTGTGTTTTGTATGAGTGATGTCATGTTGCCAGGTATTTTTACTGCACTTAAAAATACGGGTCTAAGTGAGCAAACCCTTATTGGATCAATTGACGGAACAAAAGAAGCGATCAGAAAAATTATTGATCCAAAATCTGGTTTAGTTGTAACCGTAAGTAATGACCCGAGAGTGCAAGGGGCTGACGCAGTAAAGATGGCGATTAAAGTTGTCCAGGGGGAACAAATTCCGGCCCTTCATTATATAGCTAATCCGATTATCAACCGTGACAACGCAGAAGAACTATATGATCCGAATTCCTCTTATTAATAGCCATGCCTAACCGTGTTATAGGAAAACTATCAATTTTATTATAAAAGCTGGGTTTTATAAAAATAGGAGGGAAAATATAATGGCGATTGAAATAAGCTCCTTTCAGTTAGAAGTAAAGCCACAAAGGTCTACACGTATGGATGCTCTATACAAACACATCACTTCTTTTAAACCGGGTATTTGTATTGAAAGAGCCTACTATATGACAGAAATCTATAGACAAAATATGAATTTACCAGCAATAGTTCGTCGAGCTAAAGCGATTGCAAATGTTCTTGAAAATATGTCCATTTATTTAATGCCTGGCAGCTTTTTCGCAGGCAATCAGACTTCCAAACCACGCTGGGCCCCTTTATTCCCTGAATTTGATGTGGAATGGATGGAGGATGAAATACTTAAAGGAACCCCATCTTACCCATGGGATCGCCCTGCTGATAAATATGATTTCAATCGGGGAGACACTGAAAAATTAATAGAAATTATCAACTGGTGGAAAGGCCAGACCCATACAGAGGCGTTGAGAGGACGTCTACCAAAAGAAGCATTGACCACCCACGCCAACATAAAAGCAGCTGACATCGGTGCATATTTCCAGGGGGGAGACGGGCATTTTGCTCCGGACCATAAATGGTTGTTTGAGCATGGTTTACAGCATGTTATAGACCAGTGTGAGGAATATATGGCAAGCTTGGATTGGACAGTGCCGGACACAATTTTGAAAAAAGATTTTTATGAAGCTGCAATCATAAGTTGCAAGGCTACTATACAGTTTGCAAACCGTTATGCTGATCTTGCAGAAAAAATGGCTTCTGAAGAAACGGATGTATCCCGCCATATGGAGCTGAAAGAATTAGCTGAGATTTGCCGTAGAGTTCCTCAATACCCGGCCCGTTCATTCCGTGAGGCGCTACAGTTTATCATTTTCACTCATATTTGTATTCAAATTGAGGATAATGGAGCAGGAATCTCATTTGGACGGTTTGATCAAATTTTGCTGGATCTATACGAGAAGGGAATTGCTGATGGAAGCCTAACCAGAAATGATGCTCTGGAATTAACCGAGAATTTTTACTATCAGATTTATACGATCAATAAGGTAAGAAGTTGGGAGGACACAGATTATTTTCGTGGCGTTCCGATGTTCCAGAATCTTACCGTCGGTGGACAGGACCCAAAGACTAAGAGTGATGCAACAAATGAGCTGAGTTTTATATGCTTGGAAGCCACTGCTAATACCAGGGTGCCTCAGCCGTCATTGACGGTACGTTTCCATAACAAGTCATCACTGGAATTTAAGATGAAGGTAGCTGAGGTAGTCCGTTTAGGAATGGGATTGCCATCCATATTTAACGATGAGGTGTACATCCCCGCGTTGATGAACAGGGGTTATGAACTGGACGATGCTTATAACTATTGTATTATTGGGTGTGTTGAGCCTGGGACTGCCGGTTTGTTGGGGGGCAGAACAGGTGGAGCATGGCTTAACCTTACAAAGATACTTGAAATGTCTCTTTATGGAGGTACTGATCCAAGGACAGGTATACGTTTACACCCAAATCAAAATGACAAAGATTTGGAAACATTTACCTCCTTTGAAGAGGCTAAGGAAGCGTATATTGATCAGTTAGAGTACTACATTAAAATGGAAGCCATTCTTGAAAATACAATCGACCAGCTTTGGGAAGAACGTTTAGAAGAGCCAATCGCTGCAGTCTTTGGATGTCCGACTACTACAATCCCGAGAGGTAAACCGCTGAAAAAAGGCGGAGCTAAATATGATTTGACTGGGCAGCAAACAATTGGAACTGCTAATGTAGCTAACAGCCTGTACGCAGTTAAGAAGTTGATATTTGACGATAAAATTCTTACTGGAAAACAGCTTTTGCATGCACTGAAAACTGAATTCAAGGATATGAATACTAATCCTACAGGTCCGGAAATAAAAGCAATGTGCCTGAATGTTCCAAAGTACGGCAACGATTTAGATGAAGTTGATTTTCTGGCAAGGGACATGCTGGCGCATGCTGCTAATACTCTTGTAACCTATAAAAATACAAGGTATGGAAGAGGACCAATTGGTGGTACGCTGCACTGCTCGACCAGTACGGTTTCAAGTAATACACCCTTTGGTAAAGTTTGCGGTGCTACACCTGATGGCAGAGAAGCTTGGACTTCTGTTGCGGATGGGCAATCTCCTATGAGAGGTACAGATAAGAAAGGTCCGACTGCGGCCACAGCTTCTGTTTCAAAGCTCAATAATATACTTCTTTCATGTGGATCCCTGTACAATCTTAAGTTCGTTCCCGAAGATTTACGATGAAAAAGGAGGAAGCCCAAAATGAGTAATGTAGAGGTGGCCAAAGTGAGGAATGAAAATGTAGTTAACGGTGTAAAGAGAACTGACGGGTTAAGAAGATTTGTTAGTATCATTGACCAATATTTTCAATCCGGTGGAGCCCAAATGCAGTTTAATGTTGTTAATAGAAAAACCCTAATAGATGCCCAAAAAAATCCTGACAATTATTCAGATTTAATCGTACGTGTTGCCGGCTATAGCGCATATTTTACTCAATTATCTAAAGATGTCCAACAAGATATTATAGAAAGAACAGAAGAGCGACTATAATTTTTCTTGTATAAAACAATCCCTATGTTTATATGTGATGGGCAAATTTCAATGTCATACTGAGGGTCCGTAACCTAAACCTTAAATTTACTCAATTAAAAGTTTTGGTGTTAGTTATGAGGGAAGGGCAAGTGTGAGATACTACTGGGCCCTTCCTTGCATCGTATTTATGTTGTAAATCTAAAATTACTCTATATGTTGATTTTATTATATGCACCAGAAATTACGCTGGAAGGTTGAGGTTATAAAGTGATTGGTTGATAGGAGGGATTTTGTGTGGGCATGATTAAAGGGGATCTTTTAAATGCTTCGTCTAAAGACTTGGAAAATGTAACAGGGACATTGACTGAAATTGAACGTTATGCAATACATGATGGACCCGGGATACGCTCTGTGATATTTCTTAAAGGCTGTCCATTAAGGTGTGCCTGGTGCTGTAATCCTGAAACCCAGCAGAGTTATATAGAAATGGCATTTTTTGAAGATAAATGTATTAGCTGCCATAGGTGTATAAAAAATTGTACATTTAATGCTATAACAGTAGTCGACGGGGAAATGATTGTTGACCGGTCAATATGCAGGAAAAACTGTTTTGGCAAAACTGAAAAATTCCCATGTACCCTAGAGTGTTACTCAGGAGCAAGGAAAGCAATAGGAGAGTCCATGACAGTTTTGGATGCTTATAAAGAGGTTATTCGTGATGTATCCTTTTACGAAGAAAGTGGCGGCGGTATAACTATTTCTGGCGGTGAACCTATGTTTCAGGCGGATTTCGTCTATTCCATTTTACGCTACTGTAAAGAACATTGGATAGATACCGCGATGGAGACTTGTGGTGCCGGAACATTAGAAGATTATGCACTTGTTGCTCCTTATCTTGATGTTCTATTTATTGATTTGAAAAATCTTGATGGTAATAAATATAAAGAATGGACTACACACGATAACACTCAAGTTTTAGTTAATATTCAGAGGTTAAGTGAGTTGTCACAAGTATATGGTTTTAAAATGTATATTCGTACTCCTGTTATTCCTGGCTTTAATGATGCGGAACAGAACATCCTTGATATAGGGAATTTCATTAAAGATAAATGTAAAGGTGTCCAAGGGATAGAACTGTTACCGTATCACAAATTAGGCCGCGGGAAATATAAAAGCATCGGAAGAGAATACAAGCTGAAAGATCTAGAGCCTCCAACTAACGAATATATGGTTAAATTAAATAATATTTTATTAGATTTAGGAGTAAGTGTATACCAATTTTAAATCTTTGAATTCACCAAAGTGATCCGCAGCATACAGACTATGTAAAACAATCTCTGCTGTGTTGCTCTATTGCAAAAATAAGTGTTCCACTACGAATCTTCCCTTTGGGAGACGGCGTACCTAAGTTAGAAAAGAATAATTTGTAATCATCATTGAGTTTTGAAAATGACAAATATCCCAGTGTGATGGGTTCCAAGATATAAAAATGAGAAAAGAGGAAAGAACGATGACAACTGGAATGGTTGGTAGCTTTCAGTTTATGAAGTCACTCAATAAATCACTTATATTGAATGAGATTCGTACGGAAGGACCCATTTCCCGTGCGGAAATTGCCAAAAAAACCAATTTGACTCCTCCCACGGTGACCAATCTGGTGAATGAACTATTAGAGTCTAAATTAGTGTTGGAGAGTGATTTGGGTACTTCAACCGGAGGGCGCAAACCGATCATGCTTTGCCTCAATTCTTCTACTTTTCGTGTTATTGGAGTTGATGTAGGAGTCGATAATCTTAAATTGGTTTCTACTAATATTAACGCTGAAGTCATGGATACCCTTCTTGTTAAAATGCCTAATTCATTATCAGCCGAAACATTCATGAATCTGCTGATTCAATCGATTCATGGCATGTTCGCAGAGCTGAAAAATGATACCCTTCTTGGTATTGGTGTAGGTATGCATGGGCTCGTCGACCCTCAAAAAGGAGTGGCCCAATACGCGCCAAATTTAAATCTGCGAAATATTCCTATTCGGGAAAGGTTAGAGGAAGAGTTTCAAATACCTGTTGAAATAGAGAATGATGTCAGAGCGATGGCCCTGGGAGAAAGCTGGTTCGGAAATGGTCAGGGTATCGATAATTTTATCTGTATTAATGTTGGAATGGGCGTGGGGGCAGGCATTATTTTAAACCATAAGCTTTTCACAGGATCAAGCTTTACGGCTGGAGAAATTGGCCATACTACGATCGATGTGGAAGGGCCAAAATGCAGCTGTGGAAATTATGGATGCCTGCAGGCTCTTGTTGCAGGACCGGCAATTACAGCGAGAGCACAAAAGGAAATTCGCCTTGGCAGGAAGAGCCTCATTGAGGAATTCGTACATAGAGATTTGGGTCAGATCACTGGGGAAGTTGTTCATCAGGCTGCTCTCAAAGGTGATCAACTAGCGATTGAAGTCCTTGGAGATGCAGGCCGTTATCTTGGGATCGGAATTGCAAATATGATCAACACGTTAAATCCGGCCAGGATTATACTGGGCGGAGGTGTCTCGAAAGCTGGGGAATTTCTCTTGGCACCTATGAAGGAAATGGTCAAGAAAAGGGCATTGAATTCAACTCCAATCAGTACGACAAATTTAGGGGAATACGGTACGGCTATTGGTGCTGTTACACTGGTTCTTAAGAAGATTTTTTTGCCGGAATATAGCTGAATCGAAGAGATATGCGAAAAGCGGGCATGAAATTCCTGTAAAGGATAGATCACTACCCCAAAACGACATGCCTATTGGAAAGGTCACAGTTCAATTTTCTGTGACCTTTTTGCGTTTATTCACATGTTGTTTAGTTCGTCCAACTGATTATTGAGTGCTTTTAATTCTGCTTCAATTTCATCGAGCTGCTTGTAAAGTGGGGCGGTATTACCTTGTACATATTCAAGTTTTTCCAGGTCATTCTGGAGGCGGACGTATTCGGCTTTAACGTCTTGGATTTTGTATTGGATTTCGGTTTTCTTCACATATATCACCTCATACATCTTTTACTACAGTAGTAGCGTAAAAAATAATTATACCCCGGTATATGTAATAAAAGAATTAATTTTTTATAAATATTGAAAAGACCAACAGTTTAAATAAAACCATCACATTCTGGCTCTAATGAACTGCTTCTTTATAAGAAAATGTCATAAATGATTGAGGAATTCTCAATTAATTAATTTTTGCTATACGTTTTCTAGAACATGTCTTTGAAAACTCATACAACGGTGATCGCTCATATTGATTTACAGTATTGACGCCCATTTTAACAACGCTTTAGGTCTTAAAAGAGCATTTAAACAAATTTGAATAGCGTCCAAAAGTTTTCTTCTGGACGCTATATTAAGAACTGATTATAAAATTGTCAAATAAATCTAACAACATCCTCCAAAGGCAGCCGAGTAGTCTGGAATGCCGGTTCGGCCGCTTTTCCCAACGCAATCAAAACAACTGGTATGTATCTGTCTGATACATTGAATCTCTCACGGAATTTTTGTTTGTCGAATCCGCCCATTGGTACCGTGTCATAGCCTCGTGCTTTTGCGATTAGCATGAGCTGCATCGCGACGAGGCCGGCATCGAATGATGCTATATTTGCTCTTACTTCTGTAGGTGCCAAAGGATATGTTTTATTGGTTCCTTCAATTAAGCGGTTCATGTTCGCTTCATCCATAAAGCCTGCTTCATGCGCACTGCGATAGACTTTCTCCACATTTTCATACATTTCTAAATCGCCTAGAATCGCGATAACAGCAGAGGAAGTTTCAACTTGCTCCTGGTTATTGGCGATAGCTCTCAGCTCTTTTTTTGTTTCTTCATCCTGAATGACAAGGAACTGCCACGGCTGTAAATTGCTTGATGAAGGAGCAAGTGTGGCTTCCTTCAAAATGTCTTCAAGTTCTTCTTTTGAAATTTTATAGTCCGGATCATACTTCCTGACAGAATGTCGTTCACGGATGACCGTTGATAAGCTTTGCTCAGATGCTGACATTTCTATTCCTCCTAAAATCATTTCACTTACTAAAAGTAAGCAACTTTTACAGCTTACTATTTGTAAGTGAAACCTGTCAAAAGATTCGTCTCAACATTCCCCACGTTTTTAAATTACAGTAACTAACACAGGCCCATGTTTCGCATTTTTATCGTTTCGCTTAATTAAGTCCAGTTTTCGCTTAATTGTTGATTTTTTCGCTTAAATAATCGGGGTTTTCGCTTAATTCCCTCGAATTATCGCTTAATTAATCTGATTGAATACTAATAATAGGAATTTTAAGGAATTTAAAGTAAAAATATGTTAGTTTAAACACCTCAAATTAAGCCATTAACCTTAATTTGATCATATTCCTCTCAAAAGAGCATATAAAATGATTGTTTTTTGATCCTAATATCAGCTTTTCCATACTTTAAGAAATATAATAGGTTCCTCTACAAAAAACCTCACCTCAAACCTTCACTTCGATTCACAAAGGTAGACAAAATACTACACAAAATGTTGGGATGAAAGCGGTAACAAAATGAAAAAGACGGGTGATATAATAAATGCAACAAAATAAGTGAATTATTTCACAAACAATACAACTTCAGGGGAGGACAAAGACCATGTCTGTGATCATTAATGAAAATTTGATAAATCTGTGATCTGCTACAAAAGAGGATATAATTGAGAATTTTTGGTCCCCGCTGGTAATGTCCCCCATGTACTCCAGGATGGAATAAACGGGGCAGGCATGAGTCTTTTGCGCTTAAAAAAGGGATAAGCTTTGGTGAGTTCAACGAGATCACGGTTATTATTGTGCTGGCCGCCACACAAGAAAAAAAGCATGTCCGGGCTTTATCCCAGCTGAATAAAATCATCAGGCGTGTTGATTAACCAGTTTTATACAGTAAAATAAATGAAAAAAAGACACTTTTCT
>NZ_PGVC01000009.1:0-106244 GCF_002860225.1 Bacillus sp. V33-4 | reverse complement strand
CAAAATAAATTTATTTGATTTGAGCTTGACAAATTCGCTTTTATTTAATGCAACGCTAGTGAGAAAACTATTGCCTTTTCAATGTGCTGCCGTTTGGACTTGCATTTTTTGATCTTTCATATAACCTTCAAAAATTAAATAATGTAGTTACCGAAAATATATTTAATAGTAAGGATCTCCTAAAGTATTTAAAAGAAACAATTAACACGAAACAATCTCAAGAAGGAATCTTAATTGAATATGACTTCAAAGCGTTTATATCATATTATGTGCCAGTGGTAGAAAACAATCGGGACATAACAGGAGTTTTAGTCGTCCTGCAGCCTTTAAATAAGTTTGGGAATTTTAATAAACAGTTTCAACATTATGAAGAATTAAGTATGGATTTAAAAGCTATTTTTGATACCTCTTATGATGTCATATATGTATCTGATGCCGACGGGAATACATTAAGGGTCAGTTCTGCTTGCGAAAAATTATGGGGTAAAAAACAAGCTGACTTAGTGGGCAGAAATGTTTTGGAATTAGAGGCGGAAGGGATATATAAACCATCCATAACAAGGCTTGTATTGGAAAAAGGAGAAAAAATATCAACCATTCAAGTAACGAAAACGGGAAGACGGCTAATGGTGGTTGGAACACCGATAAAGGATGAAAACGGGAAGATTGTTCGGGTTGTCAATGCGTCAAGGGATATTACGGAAGTCAGTAAGTTAAATGCAGAAATCGATGAAATGAAGCAATTAATCAACGGCTATAAGCTTGAGTTGATGGAATTAAGAAAGGAAACAACCCAGCAGAAGCAAATTATCTTTAACAGTCGTGATATGGAAAAGGTATTCGATTTAGCAGAAAGGGTAGCACAAGTTGATTCCACCGTTCTGATTTTAGGAGAATCAGGGGTAGGAAAAGAAGTAATAGCGAATTATATTCACCGGTCAAGCAATAGAGATGACAAGCCGTTCATTAAAATTAACTGTGGGGCAATTCCGGAAGATTTGTTAGAATCTGAATTATTTGGTTATGAAAAAGGGGCTTTTACTGGAGCGAATCGTGAAGGAAAGATGGGGCTGTTTGAGGCAGCCAACGAGGGAAGCTTGTTTTTGGACGAAATTGGGGAAATGTCCCTTCAGCTGCAGGTCAAGCTGCTAAGGGTGCTGCAGGAGCAGGAGGTTATGCGGATTGGCGGTACAAAGTCGATTGGAGTGAATGTCAGAATTATTACGGCAACAAACAAGAATCTAAAGGAGGAGATAAAAAAAGGGAAATTTCGCGAGGACTTGTATTACCGTTTAAATGTGGTTCCTTTGCTCATACCACCATTACGAAAAAGACGGGAAGATATTCTTCCGCTCGTGATTCATTTTGTAGACTATTTTAACCGTAAATACAATAAAAATAAAACTTTTGCGCCGGCATTAATGGATAGCTTACAACAATATGATTGGCCTGGAAATGTTCGGGAGCTCCAAAACATTGTTGAAAGACTAGTTGTCATTTCTGATGAGTCTGTAGTAACACCCGTTTATTTCTCAGAAATAATGGTTCCACGGAGTATAAATCAGGATAAAGTACAAGTACTGGATATTCTTCCTTTAAAAGAATGTACTGAATTAGCTGAAATTCAATTGCTTAAATTGGCTAAAGAACGATTCAATTCCACTGTGAAAATCGCCAAAGCATTAAACGTAAACCAATCAACCATCAGTAGAAAGATTAGAAAGATCGAACTGCATAACTGCTAAAAATGTCTCTGGTCACAGGGGCATTTTTTTATTTCACTAATGGGAGAAAAATAAACTTTTTTATTCATGGAAAATGGATATGCATCATTGCAATATGTTATATGCAAATTTGCATGATATTCTTCCGTTTGCACATAAGCTATGCTGTATAAACCTATAAAAACTCAAACTATTTAAAGTTGGCACATAAATTGCATGATTGAAGCTTAAGACATTTGAAGGGAGGGAGAAGAACATGGTAGCGACAAATGAATTTAAAGTTGCCGCAATCCAAATGAATTGTGAGCTGGGTGACAAGCAATTAAATCTGGACCGTGCATACGGATTAATTTCAGAGGCAGCAAGGCAAGGAGCTCAATTAATAGTTCTGCCTGAACTGTTTAACACAGGCTACAGAGTAGAAGAAGATGATGTTTCCTTCGCAGAAACAATTCCTGGAGCAACAACAAATTGGATGGAAACATTATGTCAAGAGTTCAATATTACTCTTGTGGGCTGTATTCTTGAGCGGATTAATACCCAAGGTCTTATTTATGATACTAGTGTGGTCACCAGCCCGGAAGGAATTTTGGGAACTTACCGTAAAACACATCTTTGGGACCAAGAGAATACTAGGTTTAAAAAAGGTGAAAGCCTGCCTATATTTAAGTTAGAATGGGGAAACTTAGGAATGCAAATATGCTATGAAGTCGGCTTTCCAGAAAATGCGCGCGTCCTTGCATTAAAAGGAGCGGATATAATTGTTTATCCTTCTGCATTCGGAAAAGAACGATTATATGCATGGGATATTGCCACCCGATCCCGGGCTTTAGAAAATGGCTTATGTAATTGCGGCAAATCGTACAGGCACTGAAAAAAATGAAACCGCATTTGGAGGACATAGCCGGATCACAAGTCCTCAAGGTGAGGTACTTGCTGAAGCAACGAAAGAAAATGAGGTTATCATTGCTGATATTGATCTTGATAAAATTTCCGAGCAAAGGCGGCAGATTCCTTATCTGAGAGATTACAATAGCAGCCTTTTTGCAAACGAATTGAAAAAAATCGCTTTATTGAATTCCTAATATTTCTTGAGAAAAGGGTTTATGATATTTTTCATATAAACCTTTTCTCGAAAATCGTATGGTATTTTATGTCTGAAAATTCAAAACATTGTGAGAAAACCTCACAAAACACTGGAATTATACTGCGTTTTATTCAAGGTATCTTTTCAGATTTATTTAAAAAGAGTTATCTAACTGGAGGGAAATTAATAACCCTTCTCATATTGGTAAACGTTCCTTGACTCAATTTATTTTTAAAATTTTTAAAATTCAAAAATTTGGCACAATAATTGCATTATAAATGTGGGAAGACACTAAAAAATTTAGGAGGGGACGAAAAATGAATTTAGTGGCACAAGGTTACTTATTGGTTGCAGTCTCAGGGATCTGTATGGTTTTACTTGCTTTCTGGGCTAAAAATCAGTTTTCGGTAGATAATGCCGAAGCATATATGGTTGCAGGCCGCGGGGTACCAGCCGGAATTATTGCTGCATCAATCATTGCAACCGAGCTATGGGCAGGAACGATTATGGCATCAGCAGAAGGTGTTTATACATGGGGAGTAGCAGGAATTTGGATGTATGCACTGCCTACTGGCTTAAGTTACACGGTGTTTGCATTCATTGGACCGCGAGTCAGGGGGTTGCTTCCAACCGGTATGACCATTGGAGGATGGATTAAACGAAGATTTGATAGTAAAGCACACATTATTTTTACACTTGTTGCACTGTACATCATGCTTGTATTTGCATTATTCCAAGTAGTCGGTGGAGCCATTATGCTTAATTCGGTGTTTGGAATGAATTATCAAATTTCCGCTATTTTGGTCGCGTCCGTATTTACTTTGAATGTTCTGATTGGCGGACTGTGGAGCTCTGTCCTTTCAGACTATATCCAATATATTGCTGTTGGTCTAATTGTAATCTTTTTGATTCCTTGGATAATCGTCGATGCAGGCGGACCGCAGCAAATATTTGCCGGGTTACAAAGTATTGAAGGATCGGCACAAAAGCTGGACTTATTTAGAGCAGATGCCTTTTTAGGTTATTTTGCCGTGACGCTTGGAGGCTGGGGAGTCATCGCAACTTTGAGCAATAGTTCATGGCAGCGGGTATTTGCTGTAGATGAGAAGAAGTTAAGAAAAGCATTATTATTTGGAGGCTGGGGCTGGGTTCCAATTGCACTTTGCTGCAGTTTAGTAGGTTTAATCGGCCTATCTTTAAATCTGGAAGTCACAAATCCTTCTGAAATTTTCCCGCAGGTTGTCCAATATCTATTACCTTCAGGAGCTATTATCTTTTTTGCGATAGCCGTACTATTGGCTGTTTATTCTTCGGGTGACACTTACTTAAATGGGATTAGTTCCATGATTACAAATGATATTTACAAGGAATACATTAATAAAGATATTTCAGATAAACAGACATTAAAGATTGCTAGAATCACAGCGGTGATGGTTGCAGTCACAGTTGTCTTATCTTCATTAAAGCAGGTTTCGCTATTAGAACTCATGCTTTCAACCGGTGTTATGATTTCAGCACCTTTCTTCCCGCTAGTATTATCTCTATGGTGGAAAAAAACCAGCTCTATAGCCGTCACTCTTGCCAATGTGTTAACCATCGGCGTTGCTACTTACCTTTTATTGTTCACGGATGTTCCTTTATATGTCACTTACATCAGCAGTTATATCATTTCTTTGGTCGTTACTGTTGTTGTTACCTTAATTGCCCCGGATAACTTTGATTATCATGCACTTAAAAACGAGTCAATCAAATCTGCATTATAAAAGAAAAGGAGGAGTCGAATATGAATTTATCAGCTTTTTCATTCTTGATTTATTTTTGCTTCATTTATTTAGCGATTACCATGATAATTTGTACAGCGTGGGTCATTCGAGATAGAGAGAAATTAAAACGTAAACCAAGCGAAGCCCAGGAAGCGAACAGCAGAATCATGAATGTTTGAGGAGGAAAAAAGCATGAAACTTAAAGGGAAAGCCGCGATTATTACGGGAGCCGGACAGGGGATTGGAAAAGCTATTGCCCTTTCATACGCAAAAGAAGGGGCAAACTTATCACTTAATGTGTATGGGCTCGATGAAGAGAGAGTTAAGTTATTAGTCAAGGAATTGACTGACTTTGATGTGCAAGTCATTGTTACGGAAGGAGATATAACGGACGAAAAGATCGTTAAGGAATTAGTAACAAATACAATGAACGCTTATGGCCGTATTGATATTCTCGTTAATAACGCAGGGATTTTAACACAGAGTTTGATTCAGGACATGAGTGTTGAAATGTGGGATCGAATGATTGAAGTCGACTTAAAATCCGTTTTTTTAACAACCAGACAGGTCGTTCCTTATATGATTTCTCAAAAGAGTGGGCGAATCATTAATACCGCTTCCCAGTTGGGCCAAAAAGGCGGAGTTGAACTAAGCCATTACGCGGCAGCAAAAGCAGGTGTTATCGGTTTTACAAAGTCAATTGCCTTGGAATTAGGAAAGTATGGTATAACAGCTAACTGTATAGCTCCAGGACCAATTGAAACCGAATTAGTGGCAGGCATTAATGAAGAATGGAAGATCCAAAAACGTTCAGAATTAGCGATACCAAGGTTTGGAAAAGCGGAGGAAGTTGCACCTACAGCGGTTCTTTTAGCTTCTGATCCTGATGGCAATATATATACTGGCCAGACGTTAGGCCCTAATAGTGGAGATGTGATGATATGATATGATTTAAACAGGAACTGGCAACAGGATGCCTTTTCGATGCCAAATAGATTTTTAGGAGTGGTAAAAATGCAGACGAAACATTACGAAAAACTGTTCGCCGGATTGGACATAGCTGGATTAAAGCTGGAAAACCGTATTGCTTTAGCACCAATGACCCGTGTGAGTGCTACTGAAGATGGGTTTGTGACGGAGCGAATGATAAAATATTACACAAAATTCGCGAGGGGTGGGTTTTCCCTGTTGATAACCGAGGGAGTATATCCTGATGAACTATATAGCCAGGGCTATTTATATCAGCCAGGAATAGTAAATGAGGACCAAACCAAATCTTGGAGGAACGTTGTTGAAAGTGTCCATAAACAAGGCAGCAAGATTATTTGCCAATTGATGCATGCAGGTGCCCTATCCCAGGGGAATATCCATAAAGCAAATTCAATCGGTCCATCAGCGATAAAACCGAAAGGATCACAGTTAAGCTTTTATCGGGGTGAAGGTGAGTTTCCATTATCTAAAGAGATGAGCTCTGCTGACATCGAAGACGTCAAAAATGGCTTTGTTAATGCAGCGAAGCATGCAAAAGAAGCAGGCTTCGATGGCGTTGAAGTTCACGGGGCCAATGGGTACATTCTTGATCAGTTTTTAACCGACTATACGAATAAACGTGATGATAATTACGGAGGCTCGACGGAAAATCGTGTAAGATTATCTGTGGAGGTTCTCCAGGAAATTCGTAAAGCAGTTGGGGGTGATTATCCTGTTGGTATACGAATCTCCCAAGCCAAAGTAAATGATTCAGATCATAAATGGGCTGGAAAAGAAAAAGACGCAGAAGTCATCTTCAGCCATTTAGCACGAGCAGGGGCAGACTTTATTCATATCACTGAACCGAAGGCTTTTGAACCGGCTTTTGCTGGCTCCAGTACTACATTACCAGAGCTTGCAAAAAAATATGGGAAAGTGCCTGTCATTGCAAATGGCGCCTTACACGATCCCGAAAAAGCAGAAGAACTGATAACAGAGGGTTATGCTGATGTTATAAGCCTTGGAAAAGGGGCTTTAGCCAACCAGGATTGGCCTAGTAAAGTAAGAAATAATGCAGAATTAGCAGAATTTAAGGCCGAAAATCATTTGCTGCCAATTGCAGATATAAAAGAAATAGAAATTTAACTACTTCTGCTTAACAAAACAGATCTGCGTACACTTTGGGGTCGGAATAAGATATCAATAAAGGGCTGCAAAAGCTCACATAAGGTGCATATATTGATTTCATCTACGTTTGTTATTGGTAGTAAAATAAAAACGTCACAAACAGGTGACGTTTTTTCTTAGTTTTCGACTTCAAGCAGCTGCCGTTTTCTTTGACGGTGGTATTTGCAAATCATATCTGATAGTTCTGTACGGTTTATCAACTTAACATTGTTAGCCTTGGCAAGTTTCTCGGCCTGTTTGGTAAAGTAGCCGATTTGTTACAACCATTGCACCGTTTGCATTGTAAAAGTTTACTGCTCCAACAGCTTGCTGTACTGCAGCTATGCCAATGTTGGAGCTATAACATTTAGCCTGCACGACGTATTTCTTACGTCTATTTTTAAGAATTAAGTCTGCGCCATAATCACCAGATTCTTGAGTTACGGATGCCTTGAAGCCATGGGTTTCAAAAAGAGGTGCTAAAAAGTGCTCGAAATCATGTCCAGACATTTGATCTACTTCTTCTATGCCAGAATATTTGAAGCGTAAATAAGCTTTATAATATTTTTGGGTAACGCCAAAAAATTTATAAAGCAGGACAACTACTCCGAAACACAGCATTACCGCGAAAATGTCGAAGAGCTTGTCCGCATTAGCTAAAGATACCAATAAGCTTAAACCTATAATATACACAACCAGCATGATTGGGGAGGCGTTGAAGTAACCTCTCCTCCTCCTTTTTCTTCTGCGGTAGTAGGCCATTTGAAGTAGTCTCCCTGAAATGTAGTCACTAATACACTCTCCAATGAAATATAGAAATATGCATTTAATAAAAACCAGTATAAAGTACAATTAACTTAGGGAAAGAGGCTGACTCAAAAGCGTGTGTTAACGACCTTTTGAGTCAGCCTTTTTTTAATTTTGTTAAATAACCATATCCTAATAGGGTTAAATATTCTAACCATCAAAAATGACTGTTTTTATAGAATAATCAAAAATTTTTAAAAATTATAAATTTAATATTGAAAAGTACCCACCACCATACTATAATTACAGATAATAAATTATAAACTTCATTTTGATTAACAAAGTAAAGTGTTTACTTCAAAAAGGTGGGGAAAAAATGAAAATCTTGATTGGTCAGATTGCTCATGAGACAAACACTTTTTCCAGTGTTAAGACGACGGTTGAGTCGTTTAAACAATGGGAATGGCTGCATGGAGATGAAGTCATTCATAGACATCGAAAAGTAAGAGATTACTTGGGGGGGATGATTGATCGTGGTGAAGAAATTGGCATTGAGGTAGTTCCAACGTTTTCCTCCTTTGCGATGCCATCAGGGATTATTACCAGAGAAACGTATGAGACAATTATTAACGAATTAATCGAAAATATCCAAACCGCAGCAGAGTATGGGGCAATATGCCTTGCTCTTCACGGCGCTGGGGTCGCTGAAGATGTTGATGATCTCGAAGGCGGAATATTGCATGCGGTGAGAGAGGTAGTAGGCGATGATATTCCCATTGTAGTTACCCTCGATCTTCATGGCAATATAACAGAACAAATGGTTCAAGAAGCAGATGTCCTCCTCGGAGTTAATTACTATCCGCATGTTGATTCTTATGAAAGAGGAATAGAAGCAATTGACATTACAAAACAAATCCTATCAGGTGAAATTCAGCCAAAGATGAGCCTCAAGAAACTTCCACTGATGATTCCGACATCCACTACAAATCTATCACCTGCAGCTGACATCAATCGATTGTGCTGGGCACGCGAAGAGAACGACTCCATTATTGATTGTACCTTCTTTCACGGTTTTCCATATACGAACATCCCGGAACCTGGTGTAACGGTTTTAACCATAACAAATAATGATCAGGAACTTGCAAATCAAACTTCGGAAGAAATTGCTCTTGAAATTTGGAATGCAAGAGAGAAATTTTTCCCTCATATCGATACCCCCAGTGAAGGCATTAATAAGGCATTACAAATAGAAGGCCATCCGATAGTCATCAATGAAACATCTGATAACCCAGGGGGCGGGACTCCAGGAGATGGAACACACCTGCTTTCAGCAATGTTGGAGGCGAAACTTGACAATGCTTGTTTCGGGTTCATTTATGACCCGGAAGTAGTGGATATTGCACATACAAAAGGAATAGGCTCTTTAATTGAAATAGAGCTGGGTGGTAAAACCGATGATATGCATGGCAAACCTGTTCAGGTTAAAGCCTATGTCAAAACCCTAACAGATGGGCAGTTTATCCAATCTTCACCTATGGGGAGAGGGGCAAAAGTAGATTTTGGGAAATCTGTGAGATTAGTAGTGGGCGGAATCGATATTGTTGTCTGTTCAAAGAGATCCCAAACATTGGATGAGCAAATCTTTTTACTGCATGGTATTGACGTAACAACTTATAAAATTGTCGCCTTGAAATCAAGCCAGCATTTCCGGGCCGGTTTTGAACCGCTGGCACATTCTATCATATCTGTAGATTCGCCTGGGCTGAGCAGTTTTAATCTTGCCTCCTTTAACCACACGAGACTCAATAAACCAGTATTTCCATTTAACAAAGATATAGAGTTTTTAGAGAAAGACAAACTCATTAAAAAATAGGGGGCACGAATCGTGACAAGGAAAATAGGTCATATTCTATTCATTGCTTTAATTAGTCTTATGTTGTTATTAACAGGCTGTAATCCAAAACCAACTGAACAAAGCTCTGGAGATAAGACCCAAGGTTCCACGGCTGCTAGCGGAGCAGGGAATTCGCGCGATACTCTGGTGATTTCATCAGTCCGTGAGCCAGATACAATAGATGTCCACAAGACAACATGGGTTGATGATTCAAATGGGCATGTTTATGAAACGTTGTTGAAAAGGGATTTGGATGGGAACCTGATTCCCGGCCTGGCTGAAAAGTATGAAACATCAGCGGATGGCAAAGTGTGGACTTTCTACTTGAATGAAAACGCAAAATTTCATTCCGGAGAACCGGTTACTGCAGACGCTGTGAAGAAAACATTTGAAAGATTCCTCGAACATTCTGCTGTAAAATTTATAGCTGGACCAGTGGAGAAAATTGAAGCTGTTGAGCCACAAAAACTAATGATCTATTTCACAGAACCTTTTGCACCTTTTGCCAGTGGACTAACAACTGCTTATTTGGCGCCTATGGATCCTAAAGCTATTGAACAGCATGGGGATAAGTTTGGTGAACATCCGGCTGCTGCAGGCATATTTAAATTTGCAGAGCGAAAACGTGGATCATCGATTGTGTATACAAAAAATGAAGCCTACAATTGGGGTCCTCCTTTCGTTGAAAACAAGGGTGCTCCTGCCTTTGATAAATACGAGTTCCGATTTATCACGGATGACGATACAAGGGTTCTTGAGTTTAAGAAGGGTACCACGCAAATTATGACAAAGGTACCACCCAACTATGTAAAAGATTTAAAAAATACACCGGGTGTAAAAATTGACAGTATTTACGAACAAGGAATTACTTATCTGGGTTTTAATAACAAAAAACCAATCTTCCAGGATAAAAAAGTGAGACAGGCAATCGCTCTCGGTATAGACCGAGAACCAATCGTAGAATTTGCATTGGAAGGATATGCTAAACCTGTGTTTGGTCCGCTTCCTCCAACTATTCCTGGTTATAGTGAAACGGTCGAAGGGGCGGCGGAAGATAAGTATACCCGGGATGTCAAAAAGGCCAAGTCGCTGCTCGCGGAAGCTGGATGGAAGGATTCCAACGGAGACGGCATTGCCGACAGGGATGGAAAGCCTTTTGCATTCGAATTATGGTTATCTGATGAACCGGTTATGCAAAGGATCGCGCAGATTATTCAAGACCAGTTAAAGGAAATCGGTATTGACGTGAAAATATCAGTGCAAGAGGCTGCTGCAATTTCTGCCAATACTCCAAAGGGATTACATGACGCACTGTTAACGATGTATGGATGGTCTGATCCGGATATATTGTACATGCTGTTTGCAAAAGGCAGCTCAATAAGGTTGCATTATGAGTCTGAAGAATTGCACAACATGCTAACGAACGGGCGTCAAACGATGAATCCGGAAGAACGCATGAAAATTTATGAAGAAGCACAGCAGTTTATAGTGGAAGAATCACCGTGGGTGCCATTATTTGTTCGTGAAAGTCTTACAGCTTACCGTGATATTGAAGGTTTTAAACAAAATCCATATTCACAAAACATTTTGTTCAACGATATCCGTCCAAAATAATAAAACGAAGAGAATACAGTTAGGGATCATTCATCCCTAACTGTATTATTTAAATAAGGAGGCATAGGATTTGGAAAAATATATAATGCAACGCACGTTGTCAATGATTGTTACATTATTTGGTGTCTCTTTCTTAGTGTTTATGATGATGCATCTTATCCCAGGGGACCCTGTCACCTATATATTAGGTGACTTTGCAACAGAAGAATCGATCGCTGAATTAAAGACCAGTCTGGGGTTGGACCAGCCAATGATTATACAATTCATCGACTATATTAAAAATGTGTTTCAAGGGGACTTGGGAACTTCGTATGTTACAGGGTTAACGGTCGTTGAGGAAATCACTGCCCGGTTTCCAATTACCTTTCAGCTGGCGGTTTATAGTCTATTAATCGGCTCTGTCGTTGGTATATTGATGGGAATATTAGCTGCAGTAAAACAAAACACCATTGTTGATCAATTAGCGATGGTCATCTCATTGATAGGAATATCTGCTCCAGGTTTTTGGATTGCACTCTTCTTAATTTGGATTTTTTCTTATCAATTAAACATATTTCCTATTTCAGGATATGAAGGATTTCAATCATTAATTCTACCTTCCATAACGCTTGGTTTGGGCTCCGCGGGAAATATTGCAAGAATGACAAGGTCAAGCATGCTTGAGGTCATTAAACAAGATTTCATGCGAACAGCACAAGCAAAAGGCCTTGCTTTAATTCCAATGATCTTGCAGCATGCACTTCAAAATGCCATGATACCAGTCATTACATTAATAGGCCTTCAGTTCGGATTCTTATTGGCCGGAGCTGTTGTTATTGAAACGGTATTTGCACTACCAGGTTTAGGCAGTTTTTCTGTTGAAGCAATTTCTAAAAGAGATTTACCAACTGTACAAGGGCTAGTCCTCTTTATGGCGTTTCTTTTTATTATTACGAATTTAATAGTTGATCTTGTATATAGTATCGTTGACCCTCGCATCAAATATTAGAAAGGGGTGTCCATTTTGAACAGCTCAGCTCCTAAAATTACAAATTCTGAAAGCAAATACATGTCTCCGCAAAACAACAGACAGACCGTTGATAAGGCTAAATCTTACTGGGGATTAGTTGGAAAAAGGATAGTCACGAATAAAAGTGCCGTCATTGGAGCCTTGATCCTAATCATTTTTGTCTCAGCATCGTTGCTTGCACCACTCATTGCCCCTCATCCGGTCGACGTAATGAAATTTGAACAGCGTTTCTTACCTCCGGGAGGAGATCATTTATTAGGAACAGATGATTTTGGAAGAGACATCTTTTCCAGAATGCTGTATGGGGGTCGGGTTTCATTAATGATGGGCCTTGTTGCTGTACTTGTAGCAGGTATTATCGGAGTTACTTTAGGCATTATCTCAGGGTATTACCGCAAAATTGATCTCTACATTATGCAGTTTATGGACATTTTGCTGGCATTTCC
The DNA here is from genome assembly GCF_002860225.1 of Bacillus sp. V33-4. Taxonomy (NCBI): domain Bacteria; kingdom Bacillati; phylum Bacillota; class Bacilli; order Caryophanales; family Bacillaceae; genus Bacillus; species Bacillus sp. V33-4. The sequence goes on along the minus strand of NZ_PGVC01000009.1, from coordinate 93,824 downwards.
ATCCCTTTTGCTCGCGATCGCGATTATAGCTGTGCTTGGAGTTGGTTTAACAAATGCGATGATTGCAGTTGCAATCTCTGTCATCCCCTCCTATGTACGGGTGGTGAGAGGAGCAGTATTGTCCATAAGGGAGAAAGAATATATTGAAGCTGTAAAAGCCCTTGGCGTTTCAGATTATAAAATAATTGTGAAACATGTACTTCCTAACGTTCTATCTCCAGTAATCGTTTTATCGAGTTTACAATTTGGAACTAGTATTCTTGTTGCTGCAGCATTAAGCTTCTTAGGGCTCGGAGCACAGCCGCCAACCCCTGAATGGGGAGCTATGGCATATGTTGGAAAGGCGTTTTTAGGTCAGGCATGGTGGATGTCACTTTTCCCTGGACTGTCAATTATGTTGGTCGTTCTTGGATTTAACCTGCTTGGTGATGGCCTGCGGGATGCGCTCGATCCAAGACAAAAATAACCGTTCGGGAGTGATTATAATGGTAACAAACTTTGTAGCAAAGGAAGAACTTCTCAAAGTCGAAGACCTTTCTATTAAATTTAAATCTGGAAAAAAACAGTTTGTGAATGCAGTCAGCCATGTGGACTTTACAATCCATAAAGGTGAAACACTTGCCTTGGTAGGTGAATCAGGCTGCGGCAAAAGTGTCACATCACTTTCGATTATGAGATTGATTACAAATAGTGTCGGGAAAATTGAAGGTAAAATCATTCTGAAAGAGAAAGATTTAAATCTCGTATCCGAAAAAAAGATGCGTTCCATACGCGGTAAAGATGTTTCGATGATTTTTCAGGAACCGATGACATCATTAAACCCCGTCCATAAAATTGGAAAACAAATTAGTGAAGTGTTAAAACTTCATACCGACATCTCAGGAGATGAATTAAAAAAACAGACTGTAGAAATGCTTGAAAAAGTTGGAATCGCTCGCCCTGAGAAAATTGTGAAAGAATATCCTCATCAGCTTTCGGGAGGGATGAGACAACGCGTCATGATTGCAATGGCAATGGCTTGTAATCCTAGCCTGCTGATTGCAGATGAACCCACAACAGCGCTGGATGTGACAATTCAGGCCCAGATTTTGGATTTAATGAATGATCTTAAAAAGAACTATGATACAGCAATCCTATTAATTACTCACGATTTAGGTGTTGTTGCAGAAATGGCGGACCGGGTAATGGTCATGTATTATGGCCAAATTGTCGAAGAGACCGATATAAAAACAATATTCAAAAATCCACAGCATCCCTATACAATTGGTCTATTAAACTCGATCCCCAGACTTGAAGGCGAAATGGATAGTCTTCAGCCAATTGAAGGAAATGTACCAAATATCGGGGAAGTGACGAAAGGCTGCCCATTTTTCTCTCGTTGCACACACGCCGATTCCAGATGTCTAGAAGAAAACCCGCCTCTTGTAAAAACAGATAAAGGACACTCTGTAAGATGCTGGTTATATATTAATGAGGAGGCGTTAACATGAGTGAAATACTACTGGAGGTGAAGGATCTTAAAACATACTTTCCTATTAACAATGGTTTCTTTTCCAGAAGAAAAGATTTTGTTAAGGCTGTGGATGGGATTTCGTTCAACCTGCGTAAAGGAGAAACCTTAGGGATTGTTGGTGAAAGCGGCTGCGGGAAGTCAACAACTGGAAGAAGCATATTGAAGTTAATTGAACCGACAAGCGGAGAAATCTATTTTGATGGAAGGGACATCTTAACCTTAAAAAAAAATGAGATGAGAAAACTCCGCAAGCAAATGCAAATTGTTTTTCAGGACCCCTTTGCCTCTTTAAATCCGCGTCTGCGAATTGCTTCTATTTTAGATGAAGCATTAGCAACGCATAACATTGTTAGAAATGGCACAGAGCGCAAGGAAAAAGTATTAGAAATCTTGGAGATGGTAGGTTTAAACGCTTCTCATGCCGATCGCTATCCACATGAATTCAGCGGCGGACAAAGACAAAGAATTGGCATCGCCCGTGCTATCGCGGTAAATCCATCCTTGATTATCGCTGATGAGCCAGTTTCTGCATTGGATGTTTCGATTCAAGCGCAAATTCTTAACTTGTTTCAAAAGCTCCAGAAACAGTTAGGTTTAACATACATTTTCATCGCCCATGATTTAAGTGTGGTAAAACATATAAGTGACAGAATTGGAGTTATGTATTTAGGAAGAATGGTAGAGTTTGCTGATAAAAAACAATTGTTTGCTGAACCATTGCATCCGTACACAAAAGCATTAATGTCTTCTGTTCCAGTTCCCGATCCTGAAATGATTAAGAAAGAACGGATTATTTTAAAAGGGGATATCCCAAATCCCGCAAATCCTCCGCAAGGATGCACATTCCATCCACGGTGCTTTGCATGTATGGATATATGTAAAACAAAGAAACCACGAAACATCGAGGCCAAGCCAGGCCAGTTTGTGGCTTGTCATTTATATGATCCAGAAATATTACAAGGATAAGAGCAAAACTACACATTTAATTAGGAAGTGAGTATATGGACATCAATCAAGTTCAATTACAACGTATTAAAATACCTTTAAAATCTCCGTTTGCAACAAGCTTTGGGAGGGTGACTGAAAAAGATATTATTATTGTCCGGGTTTACGGGGAAGATCACGTTGGTTTTGCGGAAAGTGTCGCAATGCCTTATCCGATTTATAATGAAGAAACAACCGGCACAGTGTGGCACTTGCTTGAGAGCTTTTTAGTCCCGCAGCTATTAGATAAAGGAATTCAGAAACCACAAGATGTCTCAGACATGTTTTCATACGTTCGCCGGAATAACATGGCGAAAGCAGCGTTAGAAATGGCAGTTTGGGATTTATACAGTAAGCAAAATGGCAAGACGCTTGCTGGAGCATTAGGAGGCCAGCGTACAGAAATTGAAGTAGGCGTCAGCATTGGAATAGAAGACAGTATTGATAATCTATTAGAAAAAGTTGAAGGCTTTATAGATGAAGGATATAGAAAAATCAAAGTGAAAATAAAGCCCGGTTGGGATATTAAACCGCTGGAGGCTATTCGTCGTAAATTCGGAAATCACATTCCGCTTATGGCTGATGCTAACTCTGCTTATACCCTTAATGATAAGGAACTATTAAAAGAACTAGACCAGTTTGGTTTAATCATGGTCGAGCAGCCATTGGCCCATGATGATATTATTGATCATGCCAAACTTCAGGCAGAATTGGCAACGCCCATCTGTTTAGATGAAAGCATTCATTCTGTGGAAGACGCAAGAAAGGCGATAGAAATAAACGCATGCAAAATTATCAATATCAAGATTGGCAGAGTTGGCGGCTTAACTGAAGCGATCAAAATTCATGATCTATGTGCGGAAAAAAATATTCCTGTATGGTGCGGCGGAATGCTTGAAGCAGGAATCGGGAGGGCTCATAACATTGCTATTGCATCATTAAACAATTTTACCATTCCCGGGGATACCTCTGCATCCAGTCGTTATTTTCATAAAGATATCATTTTACCTGAAGTAACTCTTTCAAAACCAGGATTTATTGCTGTTCCAGAACAACCGGGAATCGGATTTGATATTGATAATGAAGTTATCAATCAGCTTATTTTTGATGAAAAAGTATTTAAAAAGGAAACGATAACCCGTTAAGCTGTCGCCCCGGGGTAATAATACATGCCTGAAATAAGAGTGGGGGGATCCTGCAGATGGCAATGACAAAACAAATCGTTTATAAACATATACAAGATTTAAAGGAAATTGAAGAAGTCGTGTCTTTCCAGGAAGAAATTTGGAGCAGAGATACTGTTACACCTCTTCCACAGCTTTTAGCTGCTTGCCACCATGGCGGTAGTGTCATAGGAGCGTTTGATCACGGCGATTTGGTGGGCTTCTCGTATGGTTTTTCCGGATATAAAGATGGTCAACCTTATTTGATCTCACATATGACGGCCGTCAATCCGAAGTATCAAAATCTGGGCATTGGATTAAAGTTAAAGTTGAAACAAAGAGAATGGGCCATTGAATACGGTTACCAAAAAATTGTATGGACCTATGATCCATTAGAAGCTAGAAATGCTTATTTTAACCTTAACAAGCTTGGAGCATACGCGAAAACCTATATTGAATCTTATTATGGGGAGATGAACGACAAGCTAAATCGAGGCTTGCCAACTGATCGTCTCTTAGCTGAATGGGATATTTGCTCGATTCGGGTAACGAACGCGCTTGAAGGAACATTTCAGAATGAGTTTTCTGCAAAAAAGTATCAACCGCTTCTAGGCTGGCGTGAATCAGGTGACATTCCGATTCCGCTTGATGAAGTAATAATCGCAAATGACAGGGGTTATTTAGTACCTGTTCCCGCCAACTTTCAATGCTTGAAACAAGTGAATAATGAAGCTGCAAAAGCATGGAGATATAAGTTGAGGAATGTAGTATCTGATGCATTCTCAAAAGGGTACAGAGCAACCGGAATCTTAAGGAATAGCCAATCCAATGTACATTTTTATATTATTGAACATCACAATACGGAGGCATTACATGATTGAACAAATTAAAAATTGGGTGGATCAACATACAGAGTTAATTACCTCAACCTATCATTATTTGCATGCAAACGCGGAAATCAGTTGGAAAGAAGAAAACACAACCGAGTACTTATGCCAACAATTACAACTGATGGATATTCCTTTTGAAACCTTTAATGATCACACAGGCGTGATCGGGTATTGGGGAAATAGCGAAGAAGGACCCACGGTTGGCATCAGAGCGGATATTGATGCTTTATTTCAGCTCGTAGATGGAGAGTGGAGAGCCAATCATTCCTGCGGCCATGATGCACATATGACAATGGTGCTCCATGCCATTTCCTCCTTGAAGGAAGCATGCTTTAAACCGCAAGGCCTTATTAAAATCATTTTTCAGCCGGCGGAGGAATCCGGCAAAGGTGCAAAGGCTTTGATTGATAAAGGAGTCATTGATGATATTGATTATATGCTGGGCATTCATGTACGACCACTGCAGGAGATGCATTATGGCCAGGCTTCGCCGGCGATCTACCATGGATCTACAACTTTATTAAAGGGACGAATTAGAGGAGTTCAGGCTCACGGCTCACGGCCAAATCTTGGAGTTAATGTGGTGGATTCTCTTTCGGCCATTATTCAGGCAGTGAACGCAGTCAGGATTGACCCGACTATTTCAGCATCCGCAAAAGTGACGATGGTTAAGGCAGGCGGTGATAATTTAAATATTATTCCTGACTATGCTGAATTTGGAATCGATGTGCGGGCTAGGCAAAATAAAGCCATGGATGATCTTTTAGTACAAATTCATCATGCAGTTCATTCAGCTGGCGTTGCTAATGGAGCAGAAGTTGAGTTGGAAACGCTTGCGACAATGGTAGCTGCAGAATCTAGTCCGGTAATTGAGGAATTTGTGAAAGAGGCAATTGTTGATGCACTTGGTGCAGACGCTTTAGCAAAGCCGGCAGTTACACCAGGTGGGGAAGATTTTCATTTTTACAAAAACGCATTTCCTCATATACATGCAGCCATGGTAGGTCTCGGTACCGATTTACAGCCAGGCTTGCATCATCCAAATATGAGCTTTAACCTGGATTCTTTACAGAATGGTGTAAAAATTTTAGCTATTTCTATATTAAAGATATTAAGACAGAGTGAAAAGACTGTGAAGCAAAGCATTCCGGCTATAGAAAAATTGTTGTGAGATTACAAGAATACTTGTATCAAGATAATCTAATGATTTTTAACCCATATATAAGGAGGAAACTTGAAATGAAAACCGGATTTGAAGAGTTTGAAGTGGCTGCGCAAAAATTAGTCGAAAAACATCACATTCCAGGCGCCTCAGTAGCAATCGCCCAAGAAGGACAAATCGTTTATCATAAAGGATTTGGATTCCGCAACGTTGAGAAATCATTACCAATTACAGAAGACACAGTCTTCGGGATCGGCTCCGTGACGAAATCATTTACTTGCGTCGCTATTATGCAGCTGCAGGAAGCAGGAAAACTAAATGTTCTGGATCCTGTGGTCAAATATTTGCCAGAATTCAAGGTTAAAGATGAAAATGCTCTAACAGAGATCAACATTCACCATTTTATGACACACTCTTCAGGATTGCCACCAATGTCCTCGCTATTTTATGCCATGAAAAGGTCAATGGATATTGACCCGCATGCAGACAAATATCCAGGCCTTGATATCGAGAAAAAAGATCATGAACCAATCGACACATATGACCAATTGATGGAATTCATCGCAAACCAGGAGTTTGAACTATTAGGCGCTCCGGGCACACACTTCAGTTATTCTAATGATGCATATGCTTTGTTGGGAACCATCATTGAACGAGTCAGCGGAATAAGCTATGAGCAATATGTATATGACCATATTCTGAATCCTTGTGGCATGGAAAACAGTTTTTTTACGATCGATGAGTACCAAGAATATGAAAATATCACAACATGTTATGTAATAGACCAGAGTGACGGAAATAAATCTGTTATAGCTGCTCCTGTTTGGTGGGATTCTCCATCAATGAGGGCAGCAGGGTTTTTGAAATCTACTGCCAACGATATGCTAAAATACGCTGAAATCTTCCGTAACAAAGGCGTAGTAAACGAAAAGAGAATCCTTACTGAGGAAAGTGTAAATGAAATGATTAAGCCGCATATTCAAACACAGCCAGGAAGATTTTACGGCTATGGGTTAATGATTACTCCTGATTATTTTGGAACTCTGCTCGTAGAACACGGCGGGGCTTTAAAGGCAATCGCAGCCCAGATGAGCATCCTGCCTGAAAAAGGTGTTTCTGGTGTCGTCCTGACGAACTTAGCGGGTGCGCCTGCTTCCCGGATTATGCAGCTTGCATTCAATACTTATGAAGGCAGAGAAGTAGAAGCAACACATATAACTTTTGAAGAATATAACATTGCGGCAGAGCAACTCGAGTTGTATCAAGGAGAATATCTATCCAATGAAGGAATGAAATTAGCCATTGAAATTAAAGACGGGGCACCAATCCTTATTTCTCAAAATGGTGAAATTCCAATCATATTTGTCAAAGAAAATGTCTTTATTGCTTATGTTAACGACTCGACCGAAATCGCTGAGATATTAGTAGATGAGAACGGTCATCCATATGGGATTTCTTATCACTTTAGACAATTCCCTAAGATAGCCAGCAAACAAACGATTTAAGTCTTTTGTGTCCGGGCCTTTTTAAAGCCTGGATACAGAAAAATACTAAAATATGAAAGGAAGAAAGGTTATGAGTTTACAGAATCGTTTGGAAGAAGTTTTACATGATGCAACGGGTAACTTCGGAGTTTACGTGAAGCATCTGGAATCTGGAGAGACTGCCGCAATCAATCAAAACCGTTTTTTTCAAGCCGCTAGTGTGTTTAAGGTTCCGATATTGGCGACATTATACCGCGATGTGGAAATGAACAGGGTAGATCTGCATCAGCGTATTCGTTTAGAAGAAAAAGATTTAGTTAATGGGTCGGGAATCTTTAGGGAGTTGATCCCTGTTGAAGTGACAATAAAAAATTTAGCAACAATGATGATCATTGTCAGTGATAATGTGGGTACTGATAAAATCCTACAGATTATTGGCAAGGAAACTGTCAATCAATATATGAAAGAAATTGGTTTAAATAATACCTACATCCGATTTAGTTGTTGGGAGCTTCTTTGCTCATGTGTTGGGCTTCAGCCCCAGAGTTTTTCGCTTGAAGTTTACCATGAAATTAATCGTCGTTTCAAAAATGGTGAAATCGATTCTAATTCAATTGTTTTCCAGGAGAGCATTGAAAACAATGTAACCACTGCAGCCGATATTGCGAAACTATTACAATTAATTGCGTCTAAACAACTCATCTCGCAACATGCTTGTGATGATATGTTTGAAATTCTGGCCAAACAGCAATTTAGAAATAGAATACCGAACTTATTGCCGGAAAATACGATTGTTGGCCACAAAACAGGTACTGTTGCAAGTGTGGTTAATGACGCAGGAATTGTAAAACTCCCGGGTGATAAAGGTACATTAATTATTTCAGCTTTTTCGATAGGCAACAAAACTGAAGCAGAAGGTGCGAGGAAAATTGCGGAATTATCCAAAGCTGCTTATGATCACTTCCTTAACAGGGTTACGGTGTAATAAGTAAACAGATGCCCAGGCTACTAGTGTAGGAGTTTTATAACACAAACTGCTTTAGCCCGGTAAAAAAACATTATGATTGAAGAAGTACATCCGAAAAACTGGCAACGGTCGAGGACGGACGTTACAAATTGTAACGTTCTTTTTTCTAAAAAGGTCTTTTTTGTTAATCCCAGCATTGCCTGGTTAATTATAAGGAAGGAATACGCTCTCATGGATAACTTTAAAGATAAAATAAGGAAGCAATTTAACGAACTGACAAAAAAGGAGAAATTGGTCGCAAAATATATAGTCGATTTCCCTAAAGAAGTTGCATTCCAGACTGCAAAGCAGCTGGGTATAGCAAGTAATACAAGTGATACCACTGTGATTCGATTGTCTTATTCACTTGGATATTCTGGATATAGTGAACTGCAGAAAGAAATTCAAGCCACTTTGTTGCAGGAATCCTCACCAACCACTGATCCTATCGAGGATTTTCGCAGCACTACTAAATCCTTAAAGGATATCAACTTGATTCAATATGTAATCGAACACGACAGTGCCTACATTCGGGCTACATTGGAACAACTGGATTACAACCAGTATAAAAAAGCAGTAGATTTATTGATTGCTTCAGAGAAGCGAATCGTTATTGGATTCCGTTCATCGTATGGTCTTGCTAATTGGCTGACATTCAGTCTTAACACTGTTGTAGGAGATACATTATTGTATCGGGGAGAAATCGAGGACGCTAATTATATATTATCTCAAATAGATGATAAAACTTTAGTGGTTGCCATTTCTTTCCCGCGATATACGCAGGAAACTTTCTCTTTTGTAAAAGCGGCCAAGAAAAAAGGGGCAATGGTTTTAGCGATAACAGATGATAAACTTTCTCCAATCGGACAATCCGCCGATATTTCGTTTACGGTTGTTGCGCCAGCCCCGATTCCTTTAAAGGGAATAACACCAACCTTTGCATTGCTAAATTTACTGGTTACAAGTATAGCAGCGTCTCAGGAAACAAAAGTCCAAAAGAGAATGGAAGAATATGATCAAACAAGTGATGAATTTTTTCCTTTCACCAAAAATACTAAATGGGGGTAATCATATGTTTGATATTTTAATTAAGCATGGAAAGCTCGTTGACGGTACAGGAAACCCTTGGACTGCTCTAGATATCGGTATCAAGAATGGAAAAATTACAGAAATTGGCCTATTGAAGGAACATGAAGCTAAACTTGTCATTGATGCAGACGGACTTTTTGTCTCTCCCGGATTTATTGATACACATGTTCATTCCGATCTCTTATGCTTAAAGCCAGATATACATAAAATAAAAATTTTACAGGGGATTACCACAGAACTTTTTGGTCAAGATGGTATTTCAGTTGCTCCTGTATCAGAAGAAACAAAACCGCTGTGGCAACAGCAGCTAAAGGGATTGAATGGAGATATTGGTGATTGGCCCTGGAATTCTATTAAAGAGTATCTCGAATACTTGGAAGATATGAGAATAGCGGGGAATGCTGCCTATCTAGTACCGCATGGAGCCGTCAGGACATTAGTCATGGGATTCGAGGGAAGGGTAGCAACCAGGGAAGAAATGGTCAAAATGCGGGAATTGGTGGAGGAAGGAATGAGGCAGGGAGCTGTCGGTATATCTACGGGGTTGGTCTACCCGCCAAATGTCTATTCAAATAAGGAAGAATTGATTGAACTTTGTAAAGGATCTGCAAAATATGGCGGAAGTTTTGTTGTTCATATTCGCAATGAAAGCAACCGATCATTGGAAGCATTAGATGAAGTCATTGATGTCGCCCGTCAGTCAGGAGTTAGACTGCATGTATCGCATTTTAAAGTAGCCGGTAAAAAAAACAGGGACAAATTTGTGAAAGCTCTTGAAAAGATGGAGGAAGGAAGAAAAGAAGGGATCGAAATTACCTTTGATCAATATCCTTATACAGCTGGCTCAACAGTGTTTCACGCGATTTTACCACCTTGGATGCATTCAGGTGGAACCCAAGAATTATTGACACGGCTTGAGAACCCTATTGTAAGAGCACAAGTTAAGCATGATTTCGTGAATAATGATGAGTATGAGAACTGGGTAATGAATTGTGGATGGGAAGATATTATTATTACTTCTGTGTCAACCGATAAAAACCGGGAAATTGAAGGGAAAAGTATGACGGAAATCGCAGCTTTAAGAAAGACAGAACCGGACGAAGCTGCATTTGACTTACTATTAGAAGAAAACGCCGCAATCACGATGGTCGTCCATTGGGGCAATGAAGAAGATGTCATTTATGGAATGAAACACCCTTATCAAATCGTCGGTTCTGATAGTATATTCGGGGGAAAGCCACATCCTCGTCTATATGGAACATATCCACGAATTCTGGGGAGATATGTCCGTGAAAAAGGAATATTAACTTTAGAAGAGGCAGTCAGAAAAATGACAGGAGCACCCGCTCAATTATTACGTCTTAGAGACCGCGGATACATCCGCGAAGGACAATGGGCAGATATCGTGGTCTTTAATTCCAATACAATAAATGATGAGGCAACCTATGAAAACCCATTAGCGCTTCCCACAGGTATTCATTATGTTCTTGTCAACGGTGAAATCACTGTAAATGATGGAGCGTACACGGGTAGCACCGCTGGGAAGATTATTCGGCGGTAATAAACACTATCTAAGTTTTTTTCTCAATAGTTTTTATTTCTTCATTTAATCATGCTAAATATGAGTGAAGTGGATATGTAACTAATTTGCTGAATAGATGTAAATAAAATTGAAACAACAAATAAAAATTTACCGTTTCAGAATCCGGCGCCAACCAATTAAGCGCCGGATGTTCTTCATTATAGGACATTAACCTAACTCCTCAATTTGATGAAAAAAAGATTCAACAAGTTGATCAAGCTTTTGCACGTCTTTTTTTGCAAAAGCTGCCTGACCCGTTTTAAAGGATAAAAGGGCACTTTCAATCAGAAATTTTCGTGGGTTCTTTGAATGCAATAGCTCATCCTGAATGAATTCGAGTAACTCCATGTATTTTGTCTGTGCTTCCCGATGGTTTAAAGCTTTTTTCAAGACTAAAACAGTATGATAAAGTTCCTGCTGAAAAGCCTGGTCGGTATTGCGACAGTCAGGCAGCAAATTTTCCAAAAGCTCAGGTTGAACTAGTTGATCACCTGATTTTGCAACTTCGTCAACCATCCGCACTACTCGCTCTACACTATAACGGACCACTTGATGGACGCTGTAATTTGATCCATGCGCCAGTTCATGATATTTGAGGTTTTGTTGTAGTATCCCCATCAACATAATGGCGCAATCTAACAAATACGGTTTTTTACTATCATCGAAAATGTCGGTGAATCGCTGGAATAACCAACGAAGCGTTCTCAATTGACCTTGCTTTATAAATTGTTTAAGCTCTGGATCATTTGAAAAAAAGACTTCTTCAAAAAGGGATATTAACTTATTTGTTCTATTTGTCTTCAATTGCAGTTCAATCTGCTTAATGAAGATGTCAATATTTGAAGGATTTTGACCAATCAGCAATTCATTTCGATTTTTTTCCATCTTCTTGTAGATCAATTTAAAAAGAGCGATTAATAACTCATTTTTAGAAGAAAAATAATTATAAAATGTTCCTTTGGAAATTCCGCTATAGTCCAAAATATCTTGGATGGATGTAGCTTGAAAGCCTTTATCTATAAATAATTGGTGGGCCATTTCAATAACATGCTGTTTCCTGTCGTTCATCTAATCACCTTTATTAAAATTAGACTTCCTGTATAAAAATCATCGTACAATATTTTCCCCGTTTATACAAACCCATCATACAAGGCGTTTATTTTATTGCAGTATTTATACTGTTGGTATAATATAATGTCTATGTGTAACAAGAGTATAAAAAAATGAACTAAACGTCTATAGGAGGAACACAATGGATCATTCCATAAATAACACTGATCGTCCACCATACGGGATTCTAGCTGTCCTGATGGTCGGAGCTTTCATTGCTTTTTTAAATAATACATTATTAAATATCGCATTACCATCAATTATGACAGAATTAGATGTTGATGCACCAACCGTGCAGTGGCTGACTACAGGCTTTATGCTGGTGAACGGAATCATGATTCCAACTACGGCTTTCTTGATTCAAAAGTATTCTGTTCGCCGCCTGTTCATAACAGCGATGGGTTTGTTTACAGCTGGGACGATTATCGCCAGTCTTGCGCATGTCTTTCCTGTTTTATTAATTGCCCGGATGGTACAGGCTTCGGGAACAGCGATTATGATGCCGTTATTAATGAATGTGATGCTGACGAGCTTCCCGCTGGAGAAACGGGGAACGGCGATGGGCGTTTTTGGTCTAGTCCTAATGTTTGCACCCGCGATTGGTCCAACATTATCAGGGTGGATCATTGAACATTATGACTGGAGAATGCTTTTCCACTTTGTAACGCCATTTGCAGCATTAATTCTATTGAGTGGCATCTTTTTGCTTAAAGATAAAAAAGATAAAGTGGAACTTCGTCTTGATTTTGTATCACTTTTGCTATCAAGCGCAGGATTTGGTGGTTTGCTCTATGGCTTCAGTTCTGCCGGCTCTAAAGGCTGGGATAGCCCACAGGTATATGGAACGCTCACCATTGGGGCCGTTTCATTGTTAGTGTTTATTTTACGACAATTAAAACAAGACCGGCCAATGCTGAATTTCCGGATCTTTAAATTCCCTATGTTTGCTTTATCATCAGCCATTTCGATGGTCGTTACAATGGCGATGTTTTCTGGTATGCTGCTTACACCGATCTATGTGCAAACGATACGAGGTATTTCCCCGCTTGATGCGGGTCTTATGATGCTGCCTGGTGCTATTGTGATGGCTTTAATGTCACCAATTACTGGTAGATTATTCGATAAGTTTGGCGGCCGGATGCTAGCGATCATCGGCTTATCCATTACCGTGGTAACAAGTTATTATTTCAGTAGGTTGACGCTTGAGACGACCTATACACAGTTAATTATTTTATATACTGTTCGAATGTTTGGGATGTCAATGGTAAACATGCCGGTTACAACAAATGGACTAAACCAACTGCCAGCTCGCTTCTACCCGCACGGTACAGCGATGAACAATACCCTGCAGCAAGTCTCCGGTGCGATTGGAACGGCTTTGTTGGTGACGGTTATGTCAATCCGCTCAGAAACGCATGCGGAAGAACTCGCTGATTCTGCCATAAAAAACTTGACAGGACAACCAACTCCAGCTGCGCTTGCTGAAATGAAACAGCAAATCGCGATGCAGGCAATGTTGGAAGGAATTAATGATGCATTCTTTGTGACAGTCCTTATTGCAGGCATTGCACTTGTTCTTGCTTTCTTCATCAAGCGTGCTAAACCAGCAGAAGATATAATAGAAGCAACACCATCTGAAAAAAAGATTGGAAATAAATTGGTGGAGAATTAAACCGCTCTATTTTTACACAAAAAGGTAAATATCTGTGAATTGTTGTGTGCCAAGAGATGCTGAACAACATTAGGCAATTCGAAGGGGAAATAAAACAATTAATTTGAGACTCGCGATCTTAACAGCAATTTCTATATAAAAATACACATCCAGCAGAGAAAGCTTCTTATCAATTAAAATGGATAAGAAGCTTTTGTTATGCAGATTACCGACTAAACTACCACAGTACCATTTTCCTGTTTGTTCCCAAAAGAGTTTAACTACACTTCATTAAGTGAAAAAATGAATGTAGTTTAAATTCCTCTAAGGGGAATAAAATTCATTTACTACGGAGGGGAAATGTATGCAGCTTGATTTTAAGTCGAAGTTTCTCACTGGTGCGCTGGCCGCAGGTTTAACGCTGGGACTAACTGGATGTGGCGCTGAGCAAGATCCTCCACCGGAAGAACAAGAGGATATCGAGGACGAACAGCAACTTCAGCAAGATGAAAAAGAAGCTATGCAAGAGGACCAAGAAAAGATTAAAGAAGCTGAACAAGAGTTACAACAAGAGCACAATGATGTAGACACAGAACACCCGGAAGTAGAAAATGCACCGGCAGAACCAGATGAAACGGACGAGCAAGAACAAGCGGAGAACTATGCTGGGTAGACAGCTTAAGACTTAAGAAAATCAGTTGTTTCCTCACTGGCTCAAGTAAACCGGTTTTTTCGAATATCAAAATGAGCAGTTTAGAAGTAAAGAATAGCCCTCCATTTCTTTTTGGGAGGGCTTGATTGTTTTCAATACATTAATAGTGTTTATTATCTTGTTAAAGCATTGTAAATATTTGCTTCTCCCGAGCCGTATAGTGCATCCTTGCCATTCTTGCCATAATCAATAGCGGTTTGTTTGATTAGCGCTGTTACTTGAGCAGGACTTAGTTCAGGGTGAGCCGCTTTAATAACTCCTGCAATACCGGATACTTTTGGAGAAGCCATTGAAGTTCCATGCAGCAAGGCATAGCTGTGAAGATTGGAAGTAATGTATGGAGCCATATACGTTGGCCATGTGCTTAATGTTCTATAATGGAAATCTCGCAACTTCAAATCACGAGTATCGTGATACAAGGGACCATTATCGCCGCCGGGCGCTGCCACATCGATTGAACGGGAACCGTAGTTAGAATAAAACGCAATTTGATCAGTTGACCATTTATTTGAAGAAGAAACGGTAACAACACCCGGAAGCTGTCCTGGAACTTCAATCGACGCACCTTTGAATTGGTATCCCAGCTCCCCGTATGTTGCGTTCATATAATCTGTGATCTCTGTCGGATTATTAAGATTTAATGATTCATTCCCTGCAGCTACGACAACGGTTACGTTTTTCTTAACAGCATATTGGATCGCCCGTTTCCAAACAAGCATATCGGCTACATCACTATATGAACCGCTATGTTGATATGTGTAACGGGATAGTGCATCAAATCCGCCAATTGACATGTTGATTACATCCACACCATCATCTGCTGCTTGAATAATGGCATCCGCAATCCATGATGTGGCCGCTCCTGCGTTAGCTGGAAACACCCGATAAGCACGAATGCCAAGCTCCGGACCAACACCTTGTACTTTTCCATTTCCAGCAATCGATCCAGCTACATGTGTTCCGTGGCCATCGCGGTCTAAATAGTCATTTGGATCGCCTGTTTCTGTCGTGTCGTCTCCAAAAGCTCCTACTGGTACAAAATTTTCACCACCGAGCAAGTTGCCTTTAAGGTCTGGGTGGTTTAGATCAATTCCGGTATCGATAACTCCAACCACAGCACCGCTCCCTTTTTGAATATCGTACGAAGCACCGTCGTTGGTTACATTGTGAATATCCCACTGGTAATCCCAATAACTATCGATGTTATCTGGTTGCGGAATGTCCGTAACAGGCTGTCCATCGGCAGCAGCAGGATCATTCTTTTTGTAGTCAAGCTGATGCTTCATTTCCAAGTTTGCAGCTTGAACATTGGAAATGGATTTTATATTTGATAGAAAGGCATCGTTGGATGATTCCACTTCCAAACTTCCGATTTCAGGTAACGCGCGAGCTACTTTGCCGCCAGCTTTTGCGATCGCCTCTGAATAGTTATTGGGAAGATCGTGTTGAAAAGCGACCAAATATTTTTTTGCAACGGGCTTTGCAGAGTTTGCTGCTCTGGCTTCAGATAAACTCGTCCCTGCAATGATACTGCATGCTAAAGTGGCAGCAACGACAGAAGATAAAAGCTTATATTTCATCTAATCCCTCCATGAATTATATTATAAAACATACTTACATATTTAACGGGACCGGAGAAATATCCTTCTTGCATGCCACAAACAATCAAAAACAGGAAAAAAGGCACAGAGTATAGCTTGTCCAGTACCATTTTGGAATTAGCCAGTTGAAAGGTGTGATGGTGGTGAGAAACTGCTCTTTGCGCCGAATCGATTGGCAAAATATCAGTTTAAAATTAAGCTGTTTACACATCCTAACAGTGGAGGTGAGACAATGGAAAACCGGAATCCAAATCAACCAACTACGAATAATCAAAATACCGATACGATGGCTGACATTCGGCAAGGGTTTATTGAAACGATCGGAGAGTCTGCAACAGAAGCGAATATTACGTTGGATAGCGATCGAATCATTCGAGAAAGAAGTGTTCTTGATAACGACCAATTATAACGCCTTGATTGGCGTTTTCTGTTTAAAAGGAGGTGTGTTGGATGGACAGCATGAAAGTAAGGTATCAAATCAAAAATTTGTATCTGAAAGTGGGCAATGTTACTCGTGACCAGGAGAGCTATGTTCTTTTAAAAGCTTTTGATGACAGTAATAATGAAATTGTATTGGAACTTACACACGAACAAGCTGGATTTCTCGAAGATCAGTTTTACGAAGCAAATCGCCGCTGGGAGGATCGGATTTCTACAGTCGAACCTGTATCGGATACTGAATTAGCACCCCATGTGTTCGAATTTAACGATGAGTATAATGGGGATCAATATACACCTTAGTTCTGTGGTTAGTTCATTTTAATACGTTGAATGAGTGTATTGCACGTGCAGATACACTCTATTTGTTTTGGATCACATATCGTTAGGTGAACAATATAAAAGCCCAATTATAAAATTGGGCCAAGTCAATTACTTTCTCTTTTTCTTTTTTGAGTTGTTCTTTTTTGGACTTCTCACATCAGGTCTGACAGGTGCCAATTCTTCTGCCGCTTCCGTTTGAATCAGGTTATTGTTAACTGTCGCATTTCGGTTCTCGTTAGTGCGATCCGTTCTTTCCGCGCGTCTAGGTACAATACGATGATACAAGTATTCAGAGAATGCGATGGCAATGGAAGAAAATAAAGCAGCTGTAGATACATCGTCCACAAACGCTACATTTCTAGTCATAAAGTAAATGACGATGAATGCTATCCCAAAGTCAGCGATAGAAGCTGACAGATTATTTGTTCTACGCAATATAAGCAAATCACCCATAATATAACTTAACACAGTGAATACCACAGTTATCATTAGAACTTCCGTAAATCCTAAATTGTAAAATATCCCAAGAATAATACCTAGAATAATCAGCGTCGAAATAAACTTAATCGAAATCGCCAATGCATGCCGCATCTGATCAACTCCTTTTTGAGTTTATTTTGCTCGTCCTGTTTCAAAGTATACTCAGGAATCTTAGATGCAGGAGACCCGATCCGACCAGTTTAAATTTTTCAATAACTTCGCTCTATTGAAGAACATTATTGAATTTCCTCATTGAATAATAAAGAAGTTTAACTACAGAAGGAAATCTAAAATTAGTGAAGAATTTTATTTATATGCATTGAACATTAGTAGCGTTTTGGGGGAAGAACTGTGAACGTAGAAATTAAATTAGGAAAAAGAGAAGATATCGCCACTGCCTATAAACTAATGTTAGAAGCCTTTGAAGAGTATCGATACCTTGAGATACCTTCTAGTGCATTGAATGAATCAGAAACGTCCATAGAAAACTCATTTATGAATGGTGCTGAAAAAATTTTATTATGCTTTTTGAATGGAACACCTGTTGGCACGCTAAGATTCAGTACAAAACTGCAATCCTTATATTTTTCACGAGTATCAGTTCCACCTTATGCACGGGGGAAGGGGCTGGCTAAGGCAATGTTATTGTGGCTGGAAAATTACGCGATAAAAGATGGTAAAACGAAAATCGAATGCAGGGTAAGAATGTCCTTACCTAAAAACATTCGATTATACGAGTCCATCGGTTACAAATTGCACAAAGAGGAAACGGTCACGAATCTAATGGCTTTCAAGTAAAAACTGTCATAATGGAAAAATTAATCAAATAGCAACCTTGATTAAATCCCATGGGGCAAGAATAAGGTATGCATGTTAAAGCAGTATAGTTTACAGCGCTGCATCAGCAAGACGGTTAATGTGCTGCTTTTGTCTAATAGTGATGAACTAGAGTGCGGATGCAGACAAATCAATTGTCTTCAGATGTTCTATACTCTATATTAAGTGTTACTAAACGCAATTTTGGTAAGAGAGGATGATATTAAATGGAGCTTGGTATAAAAAATAAAACTGCACTTGTGACTGGCGGCAGTAAGGGGATCGGGAAATCCATTGCCATCGCGTTAGCAGCAGAAGGAGCAAATGTCGTCATTTGTGCACGCGGTGAAGAAGCATTGAATGAAGCTAAGCACGAAATAGAGCAGAATGGTGGGAACGTACTTGCCATTCAAGCAGATTTATCGAAACAAGAGGATGTTGATCACCTGGTTTCAGCAGCCATTGATCGTTTCCACACGATTGACATTCTTGTCAATAATGCGAAATTGCCAGTGGATTTGATGAGTTCGAATTCCTGGAAATCGAGGATTGGCAACGTCTTTTTGATATTAATCTTTTTGGGACAGTGCGTATCACAAAAGCGGTGATCCCCTATATGAAAAAGGCAGGCAATGGACGTATTATCAATATTTCTTCAGAATCCGGTGTGCAGCCTGATCCATTCATGCCTCATTATAATGCGTCAAAAGCGGCTCTGATCAATTTTACGAAAAGCTTGTCAAAAGCATATGCGGCCCAGGGAATTTTAGTCAATACCGTATCCCCGGCATTTATCATTACACCAATGTTGGAGAACTTGTTAAAAGATAATGCCAAAAAGCAGAACATCAGCTATGACGAAGCTGTTCAGCAATTTCTGAAGGAAAACCGTCCGCATGTAGAAGTGAAACGGCCAGGCACAGTCGAAGAAGTCGCATCTGCGGTTGTGTACCTCGCTTCAAGCCAGGCCGGCTTTATTAATGGAGTGAACCTTCGTGTTGATGGCGGGTCGGTAGCGAGCCAATAAAAACAAAGAGAGGGATATAAGCGTAAAAAAAACTAGTATAGGCGAAAATTTTGGAGTAGGAGCAAACAAAATCCGCTAAGTAAATTTCCTTGGTATACGCGAAAAAACTAGAGCGAAACACCAAAATGTACAAACCAACTTGTAGCGGTTTTTTTACATTAAAGTTAAATACTAGATGTTACGAGGTGATTGCAGTATGCGAAAGGGAGGACAAACTTATGGCGAAACCTTTTGAAGCTACTCCAGTTCTTCAAGGTCAAGATCTAGCTAATTTCGCTTTGTCATTCAACAAGAAAGATTCTGTTGCTAGTAAACAAAAAAGACAGTTAGCATTAGACATGCTTAGAAAAGCGACCAAGAAATAATTATGAAGTATATAGAGACTGGAGAATATGAGAAAATCCGCTTATGCGAAAATACAATTATGCTTCTTCTACATAAAATAAGTAGAAGGCTTTTTTATGCAATTAACTGTTGAAGTATTTGATTTAAGATAATGCTTAATATACAACTATGCAATGAGTTGTTCGATAAGCATATATTACAAAAACATAATTCAATGTTTTTGTATGTCAATACCACCATTATTAATGAGAACACTCATCTAACGTCTAACCCATTAAAACAGTTCCTCAAAATTTTCCTCAAACAGCCAATCAATTTAGTTTAAGCGATATGGAAACTGTTACAAAGGCAAGCGTCTCTGGAATCAAAGAAGTTATTGAAACTGAAGTCTTTAGTTTTGGAAGGAGAAAAGATAGCATATTAAAACAAATTTCTATCAATGACAGTTAGGTGCTGCTGACACTGTTAATGCATCAATTTCTAATCTCTATGGTACTAGTTTTTAACTGTAGACAGAAGACTAGCAGACAATCTATTTGTCAATTACACAGAATTGCCTATTATTAAAATGTTTACTATACAACTGGTAGAAATAGAGATTATTAAAATTTCAAAGGCGAGTTTCAGTATAAACGCAAAGTTTGATAACCTACTATAATATTAATCATAATTAGAGAAAATGAAATTGATCATTTTCATCATTAAAAACATAAGCGAAAGTAATAAGAAAAATGATAAATAATCCGGTAAATAGGTATATAAATCAAACAAGTGCGATACTGATAAATAAAGAATATACCACATGGAAAGATTATAATAATAATCTGGAAGTTTACGACTAATAATAAAACGAATGTAGCTTAATGATTCAGATCGATCATACTTTTTCCAGTAAACAGCATCCCAAATTAAAAGTAGTGCGGAACCTAAAAATAAAAGTATGATCAGATATGACGTAATATGAATAAAAGACTTCAGTATGATAATAATGTTATAACTAATTAAATCTACATACTTGTTTACTACAATATTAAGCTCATTAAAAACTGCAGGAGAAAGTCCCTTCATTAAATACAAACTTACAGAAAAAATATACATCCCAATAAGTATATTCATTAGAGAAATATCTTTAAATTCTTTAATATCTGCAAGTCTTCCAACTTGAAACATACTAACACCCTCTATTTTTTAAATTTACTTTCTATATCGTATAAAATGTCTAGATTTTAACTCTTATTTGTAAAATAAGGGCTGTTATTGGAAAATCGTCACTATTAAGGAATGGCTTAGGGGAAAATAATTTTAATATAACAATAACATTACATTCATGTTACAATTTACTTGAAATTAAATTACATAAGCGGAGGATTTACATCATGGCAAGTGAATCAGGTAAGCAACTATTTCGCAAAAAATGGTCGGTATTGTTAATAGCTTTAACTATTATCGGGTCTATTGTTTCTGGATGCGGGAATAACAATAACGAAGATACTGAGGCAAAAAAAGATTTAGTTAAGGCTGAGAAAAAAATTGAAGAATTAGAGAAACAATTGGAAGAAGTGAAGGGTGAGCTAGTTTTGGCTCAAGCACCTAAAGAAGAAACTGTTGATGAGGCAGCAACCGGTACAACAACACATGAACCGGCGCCAGCACCCGCACCCGCACCCGCTGCAACACCGGCAACCACTGCATTTGAAAACCCCCTATCGCCCAACTGGATCCTGCAGTTGTTGCTAGTGAGATCAACAAGAAGGCTGAGGCTGATTGGGTTGACGACTATGAAATGCAAGACTATCAGGTTGAGAATCAAACTGCTGCTTATAACGAACTAAAGGCAATGGTCATCGACACTGATGTTAAGCAAACTCAAATAGAGCGTGCTATGCAGGATTGGGGAATGGACTTTGAGATGGTTCAGTACCAATATGAAAATCAAATGGAGGCATATAATAACTAATCACAAGGTGAGGCTGAAAAAGCCTTGCTTTTTTTTATATTTATTCAAATTAACACCTCTTTTCTGAAATCAAAATGGCGAAAGGGGTTTTTTATTTTTCCAAAGAAATAACCTGTCCGATCAGCGTCGATTTTTATATATAAAGGGTGAAGGGAGGTGATCATGATGGCGCAGGGATTGTTAATGGAATCGAGGCTTCGCCTGGTTTTTGAAAGTGGCTTGAATGAAAAAGGAGAGCCGATCTTTAAGACAAAAACCTACAACAACATCAAAAAGGAAGCTACTCCAGATCAGCTTTACCAAACAGCGTTAGCTTTAGCAGGGCTATGTGCGGACCCGTTAAGCACGGTTGAACGGAGTGACAGCTTGGACATTATCGCTTAATGAAAAAATAGGGAGAGGAGGTGGTTAGAGTGGCGAAAACAATGGAATTGCAGTTTTTAACAGATTCAGGTGCGATCGCTAGAGTTTCAGTCGACAATCCCAAGGAACCGATTGATCCTGTTGCAGTGAAGCAATCGATGGACCAAATTATTTTAGCCGGGGCATTTACAACCGCTAATGGTAATCTTGCAGCTGTTAAAGGTGCGAGAGTGGTTGAAAGAAATGTAACCGATTATGAAATAGCTTAAGAACAGGGCCGGGTTCGATTTTGAATCCGGCTTTTTTTCACAAAAATCCATCATCATTTCAGCCTGGGAAGGGAGGAGGAACAGAGCAAATGGAACAGATTATCCCATTCATTAGCGATGTGGGCTTTCCGATTGTTGTGACCCTTTATTTGCTGCATCGAATTGAGGCGAAGCTGGACAAAGTAGTTCTGTCGATTCAGGATTTACCGGACCGTTTGAAGGAATGATGCACTGTTAATAATATGCAATTTATCTTGACTTTACCTGTCTTTTATGGTAAATTGTAATAAGCCATTTTGCATCGTGTTCGATTTTTGCAAATAGCTTATTCAATGTTCCAAACGTTTGGATGAGTAATGTCAAGCTTATACGTTGTAAATCGGTTAATTTACACATGGCTTTTCAGGAGCTATTAGGAGGATTTTTCAATGAAAAACGGTAAAGTAAAATGGTTCAACTCTGAAAAAGGTTTCGGATTCATCGAAGCTGAAGACGGAAATGATGTTTTCGTACATTACTCTGCAATCCAAACAGAAGGATTTAAAACATTAGAAGAAGGCGAAGAAGTTTCTTTCGAAGTTGTCGAAGGAGCTCGTGGACCTCAAGCTGCTAACGTTGTAAAAAAATAATTAAGTAACGATTGTTCACAGCTCAACTCTTTTGGTTGGGCTGTTTTTATTTTGTTAAAAAAATCGCATTAGCAAATTGCTAGCAGTTTGATAGGTTATTGCTATTATTGTGGTGTGCCATTTTCCTTTAACTATGCACGCCATTCAAAATTCTCGTTTGTTATAATGGTAACATCGTAGTATCGATTATGAGAGGTGAAGGTTGTTGAAGTTTATACATACGGCTGACTGGCATTTAGGCAAGCTTGTGCACGGCGTTTATATGACCGAGGACCAGCGCGAGATTTTGAATCAATTTATTCATTTGGTAGAAGAGGAGCAGCCCGATGCGGTTGTAATCGCTGGCGATTTGTATGATCGTTCGGTTCCGCCCACGAGTGCTGTTGATCTCCTTGATGAGATATTGTACAAAATAAATGTTGAGCTCAAAACGCCCGTGGTCGCGATTGGCGGGAATCATGATAGTGCGGAACGCCTTTCTTTCGGAAGCTCATGGTACAAGCAAAGCAAACTGTACTTAACAAGCAAACTGACAGATGATTTACGTCCAGTACATATAAATGGAGTAAACTTTTATTCTATTCCTTACGCAGAACCGGGAACGGTCAGGCAGCTCCTTGCGGATGACAGCATTCATTCCCACCATGATGCGATGAAGGCGCTAGTTGGAAAAATAGAAGAGACGATGAATCATCATGAAGCGAATGTGCTTGTTGGACATGCATTCGTGCTCGGCGGGCAAACGTCCGATTCGGAACGGACTTTGTCAGTCGGAGGTTCGGGGTGTGTGAACGCCGAATTATTTGAGCCTTTTTCTTACACAGCTCTCGGCCATTTGCACAGTCCGGATGCGATCAAGCATGAAAAAGTGAAATACTCGGGCTCGCTATTAAAATATTCTTTTTCCGAAGCGACACAGCGCAAAGCTGTTTCTATCATTGAGATGAATGAAAATGGTGATTTCGAGCTGCGCAGCCGTTCGTTAACACCTAAGCAGGACATGCGCGAACTGGAAGGACATTTAGAGGAATTGCTTGACCCTCACTTTTATCAAAAACAATGCTGTGATGATTACCTGAAAATCACCCTTCTCGATGAGGGTGCGCTGATTGACCCGATCAACAAGCTTCGCCAGGTCTATCCAAATGTGCTCCATCTTGAACGAAAAGCAGCTTTAACAGATATGAAAAAGAAGCGTTCATTTACATCAGTGAAGGAAGAGAAAAAATCAGAACTTGATTTATTCGCCCAGTTTTATAATGAAATGACAACCTCTGAGTTTTCCACGGACAAGCGGGAGATCATGGTGTCTGTAATTGAAAAAGTGCTGAAGGAGGAAGGCCGGAAATGAAGCCGCTAAAATTGATGCTGCAAGCTTTTGGGCCCTATGCCGGCAGCGAAACGATCGATTTCACCACACTGGGAAGCAGGACAATGTTCGTTATTTCCGGAAAAACCGGCTCTGGAAAGACGACGATTTTTGACGGCATCAGCTATGCAATTTATGGGGAAGCGAGCGGAGAAGACCGCGACGGTCCCGGGCTCAGGAGCCAGTTTGCACGGGAAGAGGTGCTGACAGAAGTAGCGCTTGAATTTTCTTTGCGTGAAAAAACGTATTATATCGTGCGCTCGCCGCAACAGGATAAACGAAAAGAGCGCGGCGATGGCCATACGACAATCGGCGCAAGATCAGAGCTTTATGTTTTAAACGAAACAGGTGAACGCCAGCTTCTGGCGGCCAACGTCCGCGATACGAATGAAAAAATAAAAGAAATTATGCTCATCGACAGCAACCAGTTCAGGCAAATTTTGATGATTCCCCAGAACGAGTTCCGTAAGCTGCTGACTTCAGACAGCAAGGATAAGGAGCAGATTTTACAACGTCTTTTTCATACCGAAATATATAAACGGATCGAAGAAAAGCTGAAAGAAGAAGCGACACTTTTGAAAAAAAACGTTGAAAACCAGATCGAAGACAGGAACCGGACCATCAGTGCTGTTCATGTTCTTGACAATAAAGAATTAATAACCCTTTTAACTGAAACTCCTTTGAATGACTCGGTGATCATCCCACTTATCAAACAAGAAGTTGACGCAATGTCCACCCTTCTTGAAAAGATTGAGAAGGAAGGGAAGGCCAGGCAGGAGGATCGGGATAAGCTTCAGCAACAAATATATGAAGCGGAACTGATCATCAAGCAGCTGAACACGAAAAAAGAGCTTGAAGCGAAAATTATCGTGCTCGAAGAACAGAAGAGTGCCTTTGAAAAGAAGGAAAAAGATATCAGCCTTGCCCATAAGGCGGCCTTACTTTCGCAGCAAGAGGAGCTTTGCCATCGCTTGAAGCTTGAGCTGGATGAAAGCAAAAAGCTTCGTGATGGTGTACTTTTGAGTAAAAAGGGCCTGGAAGAGAAGCTTACAGAGTATGAAAAAGCATATCTGTTCGAAAAAGGCAGGGAAGACGAACGAAAAAAGGCAGCAGAGGAAGTTAGCCGCCTGCTTAGTATCGAAAGTGATGTTCGTTCGTTTGCAGATCTTAACGAACAAGTGTCCTCGTTAAGAAGTAAACTGGATGAGTCTGTCTCGCAGCAGCAACAATCGGAAGCCAGCATGACGAAAACAGAAAAACTGTTGAAAGATATGCTTGAAGAGAAGCTTGATATCGAAAAAGCACAGATCGCTTATCTCGAGAACGAGCGGAAGCTTGAAAAGCTAAATGCTGAACATGAGAAACTCACTAAATTTGAACAGCTATTGGTAAAGGAAAAGCAAGCTGAAAGCACCTATGCACAAAGAAAGAATATGTTTGAGCATACGCAAAGCCGGCTGATGGATGCGAGAGCCCTTGTTGACAACCTTGAAGAAAATTGGATTCATGGGCAAGCAGCGATTTTGGCAGGAAAGCTTGAGGATGGCAGCCGTTGTCCGGTTTGCGGCTCTGAACACCATCCGCTCCCGGCTGATGCATCTTCTGAGTCTGTGCCGAACGAGCAGGACATAAAGGCGGCCAAGCAGGAGGCAGCCGCACTTGAGCAGGAAAAAGCGAAAGTGGAGTCGGCGATGTTTGAAAGCCAGTCCTTATTGAATTCGCTTATTCAAAATCGTTCAGAGCTGCAAGCACAAATCAATCTCGAAAGTGGAGAAAATAGCGGTGAGCAGGTACGGATGCTGAAAATCAATATGGAAGCAGAACGAGAAAAGCTTAGCGAAATTCAAAGGCAGCTCCAGGGCAAAAAAACGAAGCTTGCTCAAGTGACTGCTGTTATTCACAAGGCTGAAGAACAGAAGCAGGCAATCCAGGTGCAATTACAGGAGCTCGCCCGCGCAATTCAAGATTTAACGATTCAATACACAGAAAAAAGAACAAACTTGATGAGAATCGAACAAACAATTCCCGAGAGCATCAGGACTCTGGCAGCCTATAAATCTGAACTCGAAAACGCTGAAAAAAGGGTGCGGAATTTGCAACAACGTCATGAAAAAGCCCAGGAGCTCTACAACGCGACGAAAGAAAAATTAGCAGGTGAAACAGCCCGTCATAATGAGCTTGAGAATCAGGCAACCAGTTTAGAACGGAAGCTTGGAATTGAGCGGGAAGCGTTTAAAAACAAGCTGTCAGAGCAAGGATTCGAAAATTACAACGTATACGCTGAAGCGAAAAAAACAGAAGCGGAAGTTGTCGAGCTTGAGCACGCTGTCCGCCAATACCGGGAGGAATATCGATCTGTGTCTGACAGGCATGCGGAATTTTCCGAGCTGCTTAAAGATGTAAAAGAACCGGACCTTGAAAGCATGAACGAAAACTTTAAGCAAATCACTGAACAGATTAAAGAGCTGCAGGAGCGTTACACCGATTTATTGATGAAAAAACGCAACAACGAGAACATTGTCTTAAAGGTCGATGAAATAAATGCGACGATGAAAGCACTTGAGGAGAAGTACAATGTTATCGGTCATCTATTCGAAATTTCAAAGGGGCAAAACACATACCGGATCACCTTTGAGCGCTTTGTCCTTGCTGCGTTTTTAGATGATATTTTAGCTGAAGCCAACGTGCGGCTCGGCAAAATGACGAATGGCCGTTACGAGCTGCTGAGAAAAACGGACCGTTCAAAGGGAAATGCCCAGAGCGGGCTTGAATTGCTCGTTTTCGATCAGTATACCGGCCAGGAACGCCACGTCAAAACACTTTCCGGAGGAGAAAGCTTTAAAGCGGCCCTTTCCCTTGCACTCGGTCTGGCAACTGTCGTCCAGCAATATGCAGGTGGAGTATCATTGGAAACAATGTTTATTGACGAAGGCTTTGGCACTCTCGACCCAGAATCACTCGACCAGGCGGTTGAAGCGTTGATGGATATTCAAAGTAGCGGCAGGCTAGTCGGCATTATCTCGCACGTACCTGAGTTGAAAGAGAGAATTGATGCACGGTTGGAAGTTATCGCATCGCAATCGGGAAGCAGAACAGAATTCAAGTTTATCAATTGAGAAACGAAGAGCATCGGACGGACGATGCTCTTTTTTCTTCTGTATTCACCAGGAGATCAACTTATCTAAAAGAATCCAGCTATTATTTCTATTTAAATTTCCATATAATCTAATGGAATAAGATTGTCTGAAAAAATAGTTAATTTTTGGTTACTTATATATATAAAATGTGCCCTCCAAGTACAAAGTTTTAATTTCTGAACAAATCCTTACACTTATTTTCTGACAAAGCACGTAAACCTTTTTCACTCTTACCGTATGGTTTTTCAGCAGACCCTAATTAATCAATTTGTTTTCTTTTAATTTTCTCCCAAATCTGAAGTAGATTATTTTTCTCCGCTGCAATATGATCCGTATACAATTTGAAGCTGAAATTTTCATCTGAGTGTCTAGGTATAATATGAAAATGAATGTGCTTAATATCTTGTTGTGCTTGATCTCCATTATCCGAGAGAACTGTAAAGTCATCACAAATGCCTGACTTAATTAATATTTGGGAAACTTTTATTAAGGAACTCATTAAAGCATTAGAAAGACCGGGTTCATCTAAATAATCAAGTCTCTCAATATGTTTATTAGGTATAATTAATGTATGACCAGAAGTGACAGGATTTATATCAAGAAATGCTGTTACATATTCATCTCTATACACTTCGAAACACGAAACTTTTTGTTTTATAATATCACAAAATATACATGTCCCCATTTTTTTCACACTATCCTTTACCAAGTGTTCCTCTCTTTCTAACGTTTGTTTCGCAAATAATAAAAAATAGCACTCCCATACAAAAAGTTAAAATCGAGGTAATCACAAATAATAAGTACTCTGAAATAAATATAGAATTTCCCACTATACTACGTTTTAAGAGTATAGTAGTTGAATATATGGGCATAATGATAGCATAAAAGCTATCATTTGGTGGCAATGATATAACAGCTAGCAATAAATACTGTAAAATTGGTATTATATCTTGTACCCTTTTGTATACTAACGCAACTCCAGCCATTACAAAACCAATCCCATACATACCTAGTAAGGAAATCAGCAGTACAGCAAGTGAATTCAGGCCCAATTCCACACTAGAGTTAGTAGTTATTAAGATTAAAATGACTAATAATACAGTTCTTGCGGAATTTACAATATTATCAGCTATAATTTTTGAAAAAAGAATAATCCAAAATGAGTATGGAGATAACCACCATTGTTCAATGGTACCTCTTGTTGATTCATTTAATATTACCCAGCCTGGTTCAGTAATAATCGCAAGTGAAAAGTACCATAAAGCATAACTCACAATAAAAATGGCACGTGAGTTACTATCCGTTTCCACAATATTATTAAATAACGTATATAAAGCAAAAAAAAGTAAAAAAGAATTTAAAATGGTAAATGCCATCCCAATTTTTCTATTAAGTATTAGATGCATCTCCTTTATGAAGTTCGCCTTTAAAAGCTCTATCATGCCGTGTCCTCATTCAACCAAAAATTTTTATAAGCTTCTTCTAATTTAGGAGTTGTCTTATT
Source organism: Bacillus sp. V33-4 (assembly GCF_002860225.1). Taxonomy (NCBI): domain Bacteria; kingdom Bacillati; phylum Bacillota; class Bacilli; order Caryophanales; family Bacillaceae; genus Bacillus; species Bacillus sp. V33-4. The sequence goes on along the minus strand of NZ_PGVC01000009.1, from coordinate 65,219 downwards.
TATACTTTCAACATTTGCAATAGTCAACATTTTAAGGTAATCGTTAAGTTCAAACCCATTTTGATATTGTAATAAAATTTCATTTCTATCTTCAAAGACTTCATAAGCTATACCTTTATGTAAAAGGTTTTGGAGATCATTTTCTGGAATTTTTGTTTTATATGTAATTTTACAGTTAATCTGTGCATATTTGTTGATAAAATATTCAGGTTTGTCATTAAAGAGAATTTTACCGTTATGAATTACTATTAGCCGATCTGAAAGTTTTTGTAGTAAATCGAGTTGGTGAGAGGTTATAAGAACAATTTTCTCATTAGCCTTTGTTTGAGTAATAAGCTTTTCAAACTCATCAATTGAAAAGATATCTAACCCAAGAGTTGGTTCATCTAATAATATTATCTTGCTTGGAAGGATAAAATTTAAAATGATAGACACTTTTTGCTGCATGCCACGTGAAAGTTTGAAGATTGGTTTTGAAGCATGGTCATACAAATTAAATATCTTTAGGTAATAATCAATACTAGACTGTACATGACTCGAATATTTAAATCCCTTTAATCTATACAGATACTGGATATTTTGGTATAGCGTGAGTTCTGCATAAAAATTTCTATTACCTTCAAGCATTAAAGACATTTGTTTTAAATGTTTTTTGTTCCATTTTTCACCATATACTGTTATCAATCCTTTATCAGGAATTATTAATCCTGTTAAAATTTTCATTAGTGTTGTTTTTCCTGCGCCATTATGCCCTACTAAACTTACAATCTCTCCTTCATTGATATTAAAGGAGACATTATCAATAACATTTGATTCTCCATAAACTTTACTAACATTTAAAACACTCAACATTTAAACACACTCCTTAAAGCGATAATTAGTAAGAGCCTATATTTCTAATACAAGAAAAATAGGCTCTTACCTGCGATCAGGCCTTTATTTCAGCCTCAGATATTTTATTGATTTTATTTTCATAAAGAGTATTGTCGGTAATTCCATTATCTTTAAAAGCATGTTGTCTATCCTTACACGGTTCACACCAACCGCAATGAATGGTGCTGTTTGATGCACAACTCCATGTTTCTTCAATTGGAACACCAAGTTCAAATCCAATTTTTAAAACTTCAGCTTTTGTTTTATCGAGGAATGGCGTATGAATTTTAAACTCATTACCTAATTCGATTGAAATAGCCTTAGAAAGTAAATTAAAGAATTCATAATTATTTTCTCTAAATACAGCATCATCTTTGTGAACTGCATAGAACAAGTGGTTTGCACCAATTTGAGCCGCATATGAAGCTGCCAATGATATTGCAATTCCCGCTCCAAATGGTTTTATTTGAATTTCTCGAGATATAGCTTTACGAAGGATATGAATGGGACCACCATCACTCATGTAAAAATCACGTAAAACATTCTCGAAGCTAATAAATTTATGTGTTTTACTAACATGATTGGCAATGTACTTAGCTGTTCTTTTTTCTGCCTCCCCTTCTTTTTCTCCGAAGTTAAAGGTTAGGGTATGCAGTTCGAATCCTTGCTGTTTAATCCAGTATGCCAGAGATGATGAGTCTGGTCCTCCAGAAAGTAATAGTAATGCTTTTTCCATTTAAATTCCTCCTTCTCATGAATTATATTCATTATAGTCACAATTATTAGAAAATTCAAGTTTTACTAATAAATTTTTCAAAAAAAGTAAAAAATTCATTTTAAAGCATTTTATTTGTTCATAAACTTCATATAGAATAAATTGTTTGATATGTAAGAATTATTGATTTACGGACTTTGATATTTCAGAAATAGAGAGCTTTTTCTAACCAATTATTAATCTTTCCATATATCGGACTCATAAGGACATTTTTCTCGTATTCCCTATAAGTTTTGACCTTCATGAGCAATAAAAGCACCCGCTCTCTTTAGCCCATCTGAAGATAGCTGGTAAATGTTAAATTCAAGTTATATAGATAAATAGTTAAGGAAAGAAGAATAGAATATTTCGATTATATTTTTCCTAGTATTTCCATATATATGTTTTGACTGATCATAGTTGAGATTGAAATGGGGATTATTAAGAAACAATTTCCGAATGCTTCTGGGAGGTGCTGAAATAAAACAAAGTTAACGGCAAAACATAGAGAGACACACTAACCTAAATATGGATAGCGGCAATTTTAAGAATTGGATTTGTTGAAATTGAAGGCGTTGAGAACAGATATAACGAAGGAAGATGGAGCAGTATCGATGTGAAATAAAGTCATGAGTAGAGTATTAACAGGAAGTTTTCTTATGGCATTGGCAGTGTCCCCTCATTTAAAACGGCCAGGTGGACGAATTATCAATATTAGTTCAATTGCAGCGTTTACGGGTGCAGCCGGGCCGGTTCAACTGCATATGCTGCTGCAAAGGCCGGTCTTCACGGACTGACTACCGGTCTTGCGAGAGAATTGAGTCCTCAGGGAATCACAGTAAACGCTATTGCACCCGGATTCATCGCGGATACTGGATTTACAGGACACTGGCCATCTGAACGCATTGAGCAAATTGTTTCACAAGTTCCGGTTGGCAGAGCTGGACATGCAAATGATATCGCTGCCGGGATAAAGTATTTAGCATCTGAAGAAGCTTCGTTTGTAACAGGGGAAATCATTAATATTAATGGCGGCTGGTTGTTTGGCAGGTAGCATAGAAAAAGGCTTTTGTATACGAATTGAGCATACAAAAGCCTTGCCTTTTATACGGTGAATCACATCGTACTCACCAGAAATCAATTATCATGGTTGTACCGACTTTAAAAGCTCCACAAATTCTCCATAACCATAATCTTTTGCATAATCAAGTGCCGACATACCCTCACTGTCTACTAACGTCGGATCAGCGCCTGCTTCAAGCAAAATTTTAACGGCTTCCAGGTTTTCCATCGACACGGCAGACATTAAAGGTGTCCAGCCATATTCATCTTGAAGGTTTGGATCAGCACCATGTTCGAGCAGTGTTGGAATAAAGTCTGTTTCATCATAGCTAATTGCCAGTGTCAATGAAGTTTCCCCATACTCATTCATTTCATTTGGATCGGCGCCGTCAATTAATAGTTGTTCTGCCTCAGCAAGATCTTCATTAAAAATAGCTTGCTGTAAAGGTGGATCCTCCGCACTTAACATCCAATCAAGGGAAGGGACATTCTCGAGAATTTTAAACCCAGCGAAAAATAGTCCGGCAGACAAAGCAGGGAGCAGTACAAAAATAGTAAGCATAATTGCCACTAGCTGCTTTGTTTTTTTGACAAGAGGTATACTAGGTTCACCATGCAAGAATTTTTCTATTTCGTTTATTCTCTTTGGAATTGGCGGGTGCGTGGACAATAACTCTGTCATTGTCGCGAAGAACCCTTTTTTCTCATTGTATTGCTGCTGATATTCTTCTATATTTACATCTTTGTAGAGTCGTCTCCCAGCTGCTAAAACCAGTAAGCCATTAACCGCACCTTCGGGTTCATCGGTATAGTATGCAGCCATCCGATCGCAAGTGAATTCGGCCATTCTCGAAAAGCCGACCCCGACAAATGGTACCCACATAGCCGAAAACACAAGCAATGTTTTGACGATGTGGTTTCTTTTAATATGGGCGAGCTCATGGGCGATGACATAGTCGATTTCTGAACCGTTTGATTCAAGTGAAATGTCCACGAAATCCGAGTATAAGACGACCATATTCTTGCCGAACAGCGCAAAAACTTTGGTGGCAAAGGCGTTTAACGTCCCGCCAGACTCAACTATATATACTTCAGGTATTTGCTTAAGTTCCATTCTCTGGCTAAGCGTTTCAACCTTTTTATACAGCTCCGGAAATTGTTTTTCCCTGAGGCGAATCCCATTCAATTGAATATGGGAGATTGAGATCGCATGTGAGAAAAAAGACAGTAACGCAAAGAAAATAAAAATAATAATACCGATGATCGATAGTAATAAATAAAGAGTAACTAAAACAGCTGTGATGATACAAATAGCGAAAAGCAGCGTTTCTTTCTCGTGAACCAATTCTGGCCTCTGATTTTCCATGACTTCATTCTCCTTATGAAATAAAATTCCCCTGGTGTATCTTTTCTCTCTTTAATACGGCGTTTCTTCCAGTTAGCGATCTGATCGTATTTGAAATTCTAATGGTTAGTTTTCGTTATTTATAACACCTCCAATGACATAAATGTAATCGATTATTCATATTTTTGAAATGTTTTTTTAAAAGTAAACTAATGGAAGAGGAAAGCGACTGTAAAAATGTTTCTATTCAACAAGGGAAAATATGATATTTTAATGTTATGGGTTTTGTCTTAACGGATTAGAATAACGTGAAAAGGGAGTTTGCTAAGTGGAAAAACGAATTGTTTTATCGTGGAGTGGCGGAAAGGATGGATGCATGGCGCTTGATAAGCTTACTAGCGAAGGTCATAAGGTTGCCTGTCTCGTTACAACGGTGCCTCTGGAACTGGGAAGAACGTTCGGACATGGAGAGAGGCTTGAGCTGATTCGGATGCAGGCGGAAGCGCTATCGATTCCGCTCCATTTTATTGAGTGTACGTTTGAAGAATATACAACTAAATTTATAACCAACTTAGTAGAATTAAAGGAACAGTACGCATTGACTGATATAGCGTATGGAGACCTGTATTTGGATGAACATCGCCAGTGGGGAGAGACCAGTGCTGCAAAAGCCGGACTTAATCCGCTGTATCCGCTTTGGATGAAGAAGGAACAGTCATTGCAAGCACTTGAAAAGTTTGTCAACTCCGGTTACCGTGCTGTGGCGGTTAGGGTCCGGGACGAACTTCTTTCCGACGAGTGGCTGGGAAGAGAACTGGACAACGCGTTTGTCAATGATATTGCGAGGGAAAATGTCTGCCCAATGGGAGAGGCAGGGGAATACCATACTTTTGTCTACGATGGCCCTTTGTTTAAGAAAAGAATCGAACTTGAAGCGGGTGAAATCGTTCAGTTGGAAACCACGAAGCGCCTTGAACTTAAAGATTTTCGGTTTGATGATTAAATTTTGTATTCATTTTATTAAACTATGAAAAGCGTCTCAAAGAAATCACGAGCACCAAATGAAAATAAGAGGGGGCAAACGAGAGCCCCCTCTAAAGTCAGCTTTTTAATAGTTTTTCTAAAACTGCCTGTACCGCAAATCCTTGTTCGAAGGTAACCAATTCAGAGTCGTGGCCATTATGTGCTTTGACAAGTTCATCGATTAAGTGAACAAGCGAATTTTTGGTTTCCAACGGGATTTCTTCTGGCTTTTCTCCGTTGCCGCCAACTTTTAAGATTCTCCAATCATGCAAAGAAATTGTTTCCTGAGTTCCATAAATCGTGAATGATATTTTTTCTTCCAATGCAATATCGCTGACACCATCTAAAAGGACAGGGGTACCATCCTCAAGCTTCAGAAATGCCATCATGCTCTCTTCGGAACGGCGATCATCAGCAGGGAAAAGGTTCTTTGCGTGCTCTACGGTCAATTTACCAAACAATTGCAAGATGATTTGGAGATAGTGAGGAAACACTTCTCTCGTAAAACCTCCTTGTTCCTTCGAGGCGATCCAATTATTTTGCTGCCATGGGCGCGGCCATTCATGAAAATAACCTTTCACTTCAATTCTCTTAATCTCACCAACAGTTTGCTTCTGGACTTTTTCCTGGATTACTTGAAACGCAGAACTGTAAGGAGTCGGAAAATTCATGGCGTGGATAATCCCGGCTTCCTGTGCTTTTTCATACATTTCTTTCGCTTCTTCATACGAATTGGCAAGCGGTTTTTCGCAGAGAATATGCTTTCCGCTTTCGATAGCACTGATGACAATCTGGTAATGGTACTTAGGTGGTACTGCAATGTAGACCCAATCAATTTGTTTATTTTTTAATATTTCGTCATAATTGGTTGTCCAGGGTATGTTGCTATATTGTTCAGAAGTTTCCTTGGCCAGAGCTGGATTTGTATCGCAAAGCATTTCTACTGTAACATTGGCATGGATTGCAAACTGCTCCAATAATCTTTTTCCAACTGCTCCAAGCCCAATAATCCCTATCTTTAAGTTGTCCATAATCCACCTCTTAAAAGAAATTGTAACGCAATATATAAAATTTATTATACCATGACAGTGCAAATGATCAGATAACAGGTGAAAGAAAATTGCTAATCGCCAATTTCTTTGAACATGGTTATAATGGCATGGTAGGAGTAGAAAGATACACAATTTTGATTCATCTCAAAAACTGATTATTAGCCAATAATCCAGAAAATTTATACAATGTAAGGGATTACATAATTTGGAGGAGTACAGATGAGTGTCCAGAAGATAGGGATTGACGCAGGCGGTTCTTTGATTAAAATCGCTTACGAGCAATCCGGTTCTTTCCATTATAGAAAATATCCGATCGCTGATCTTGATTCAGCTTTAGGCTGGCTGAAAATGCTTGCACCGGACGCCGCAGTTGCCTTGACAGGCGGCAAATCGGCGCTGCTAAAAGAGCAGTATTTTCAACGAGGAGTTATTTTCCCGGAATTTGATGCTGCTTGTACTGGTGCCGTCTATTTCTTAAAAGATGAGAAAATCAATTTGGATGAGAAATTTATTATCGTTAACATCGGTACAGGCACTTCATGGTTTGTTGTCGAGGGCAGCAACTATTCCCGAATTCTCGGCAGCGGGATCGGCGGAGGCACCTTAATGGGACTTGGCGCTTTGTTAACCGGTGAAACAGATTATTCCCGGCTTATCAAGCTCGCTGAAACAGGCGAAAAAGGCAATGTCGACATGCTTGTTAAGGATATTTACTTCCCGCAGGAACCGCCCATTGATGGGAACCTGACAGCAAGCAACTTTGCCAAGGGAAGCATAAATCCTGATAGTTCAAGTGAAGATCGAATCGCATCAGTCATCAACATGATCGGCGAAACGGTTATTTTACTGAGCATGCAGGCGGCGGTTGCCAATCAAGCAACGAAAATCGTTTATATTGGCAGCACACTGGCCGGAAACGAACCTTTAAAACAGTGTCTGGCATCTTATAAGAAAATGGTCGGGCTTGAACATATATTTTTGGATCACGGAGAATATTGCGGAGCAATCGGCGCCCTTATGTCGTTATAGGCTTCAGACATCCAAAATTAAATATAATGAAATGTTGTTAAAAAAAGTAGGTGGCATATTGGATAAAAGATATTTTACGATCGGAATGGCCGGTCATATTGACCATGGAAAAACATCGTTAACGAAAGCTTTGACGAATGTCGATACAGACCGCCTCAAGGAAGAAAAGGAACGGCAAATATCGATTGAACTTGGATTTGCACCTTTATACGAGGATGAAGAAATCCAAATTTCAGTGATTGACGTTCCTGGACATGAGCGTTTTATTCGGCAGATGATTGCTGGAGTCGCTGGAATAGATCTTGTCGTTCTCGTTGTCGCGGGCGATGAAGGTGTGATGCCGCAAACAGAGGAACATCTTGATATTCTTGGTTTTCTGGGGATACGCAATGGAATTGTCGCCATTACAAAAATCGACCGGGTTGAACAAGAATTTATTGAACTGGTCAAAGAAGATATTTTTGAAGAGTTGGCTGGCACGGTCTTTGAAGATGCTCCTTATGTACTGGTTGATAGCTTGTCAGGTAAAGGGATTGAAGATCTAAAGGATTTAATCATACATACATTAAAACAACAGGAAATGAGAGATATTCGCGGAGCGTTCCGGCTGCCAATTGATCAGGTGTTTACGGTTAAAGGCCAGGGTACGGTCGTTCGTGGGACTGTGTATGAAGGAACGGTTGAGGAAGGCCAGCCCCTTAAACTTATGCCGAAAAGTGTTGATGTACGTGCACGGCAGCTCCAGGTTCACCACCAGCCTGCTAAAAGGGCGTTTGCCGGGCAGCGGGCCGCCATCAATCTCTCAGGTGTTGCAAAAGAGGATATTGAAAGGGGCGATGTTCTTGTCTCTTCCGAACATTTTATTGTGACCCGGACAATTGATGTGGCGATTCGTGTCGCTCCGGATCTCGAACACATCGTCAAACAGCGGATGCCAATCAAATGCCATATTGGTACGGCTGAGGTGATGGGCCGGATCGTCTTTTTCGACCGGAACGAGTTAAAGGAAGAAAACGGCGAAATTCTTTGCCAGCTCCGTCTTGATGAGGAAATCGTAACAAAGCGGAATGACCGGTTTATTATAAGGCGGCCAAGCCCGCAGGAAACAATCGGCGGCGGCTGGGTCGTTGATCCGCGCGGTGAGAAGTACCGGTATGGAAATGATACGATTGAGGAACTAGAGAAAAAGAAGGCAGGGTCCCCAAAGGAGCGAATAATGGCTGCCCTGGCCGAGTCAAAAGCCTTGCCGGTTTTCGAGCTTATGAAAAGAACCGCACTGGATGAAACAACACTGGATTCAGAGTTGAGTAACCCGGAATTTTTATTGTTCAATGGCAAGGATTATACTTTACAGTCGTTAGTCCACCAGCTGGAAGAGGAAGTATACGACCGCTTAAGCGATTTTCACCAGGCGCAGCCGATGAAAGCCGGAATCAACAAGGCTGAGCTGTTGCAAACAATCGATAAGGCCGTTCCAAAGCAGCTGGGAGAATATGTGATCGAACAAGGAACTGCCAATGGAGCGTTTGGCAGGCGTGATCAATTTGTGTTTCTTGCCGACTTTTCCCCGCATGTGCCGCCAAATTGGCAAAAGCGAACGGAAAATCTGATGGAAGAATTGAAAAAGGATGGGTTGAAGGTACGGTATTTTCAAGATTACGTGTCCAATGCGGGTATTCCTGACCATTTAGTCGGCGATTTGAAGCGTCACCTCGAAAACGAAGGTTTGATTGTGCCGCTTGACGACCAATATTATTGGTATGGAGATCATTTTCATCACGCTGTTGAAAAATTAAAGCAAAATACTGGAGCTTCTTTTGAAGTCGGCGATGCCAAAGATGTTCTTGATTTGTCCCGCAAATATATGATCCCTTTTTTGGAACGGCTAGATGCCGCTGGATTTACGAAAAGAGACGAAAATAGACGAATCTGGCTTTGATGTAAGTGAAAAAAATCATTCCGCTCTTTAAGTAGATGTGGAATGGTTTTTTGGTGCAAAAAATGACCTGGAGTAGAGCCGGGATCGTTCATATTTTCGTTTCGCTGCGAGCTCTGATTTTTTTGTCAGGCCGGCTTCGATTCGATTCGATTTAAATTGACAACAATCCATCTTCAAAATGTTAATATAATAATATAACTATATTAAACTATTGGAAGGAAACATGTAATGTTAAAACGCATGGCAAACTTGTTGCTATTCTTACTGATAGCAGTTGGGATTTTGCTTTTTTATAACTTTTATAGTACACAAGTAGAACAGACAAATAGCACAACCAACCTCTTTTCGAAGAAAGATGCGCCGATGCCTGTAAAATTACATCCGCTTATTGAAGATAAAACAAATGAGCTTGTTACGATGATGGCTGATGTTGGGATATCCATTGTGATAACAGAAGGGTTCAGGAGTATTGAAGAACAGGATGCGCTGTATGAACAAGGCAGGACGGCTAAAGGGGATATTGTCACCCATGCAAAAGGTGGGGAATCCTTTCATAACTTTGGATTAGCGGTCGATTTTGCGCTCGAAACACCTAATGGCGGCGTTATTTGGGATATGGAATATGACGGAAATGGCAATGCGAAAGCCGATTGGATGGAAGTGGTGAAAGCTGCAAAAAAGCTGGGCTTTGAATGGGGCGGCGATTGGCAGCATTTTAAGGATTATCCGCATTTACAGATGCCTTTGGGCCTGACGATCAATGATTTGCAGGACGGAATGAGGCCGGATGCGGATGAACAATGGCTCGAAGAAGCTGAAGTATAATGATATTAAGACAACGGCCAGGGCATCCATGCCTAGCCGTTGATTGCTTGCTCTGTACTATTCAAAAATCATTGCCGATAATACATAGTGATAAAGCAATTTTGCGGTGTTTTCAAGCGAATCTCGATGGGTTCGCTCATATGCATGGGAAGAATCAATACCGGGTCCGATCAGGCCATGCACAATATCATGGCCCGAGCGAATCGCAGCCGATGCATCAGAACCGTAGTATGGATATATATCAAGCTTGTATCCAATGTTGTTTTCTTCCGCCAATTTGACAAGGTTTTTTCTCAGTTGATAATGGTACGGTCCACTTGCGTCTTTTACGCAAATCGACACCGTATATTCATCAGTCTGCTGCCCATCACCCATGGCTCCCATATCAATAGCTAAATATTCAACGGTTTCCGGAGTGATGTTGGCATTTCCGCCATAACCGATTTCTTCGTTGTTGGAAATCAGGATATGCGTTGTGTATGGCAGATCTATTTGCCCGGTCTTTATTTCCTTAATTAGTTGCAGAAGCAAAGCAACGCTTGCTTTATCATCCAAATGCCGTGATTTTATAAATCCGCTCGATTTAACCTCGACGCGCGGATCGAACGAAACAAAATCGCCAACCTCAATGCCCAGTGCCCGAACCTCATCTGCGCTGCTCACCTTTTCATCAATGCGAACTTCGATATTAGCCTGATTTCGATCTACTTTTCCTGCATCTTTATATACATGGACAGAGGTTTGGTGCATGAGAATTGTACCTGTGTACTTTTTTCCTGAACTTGTTTCAATCTCGCAGTATTCGCCTTCAATCGAGTTATATGTAAATCCGCCGATTAGATCAAGTGTTAACCGTCCGCTCGGCTTAATTTCTTTGATGATCGCTCCTAAAGTATCAACATGGGCTGTCAGCATTCTATGACTTTCCGTATTTTTTCCCGGAATCGTCGCAAGCAGCCCGCCTTTTCGGTTGCGTCTCGATTCTATGCCAAGCTCGTTTAAAAAGTCCTCTACAAAACTGATAACCTCATATGTATTTCCGGAAGGGCTTGGAATTGAAACTAATTCCTTTAATAACTGTACAGTGTCGTCAATTCGCGGGTAGACCAATCGTGATTCTCCTCTCCATTCGTTTCTCTTATTATACTTGTTTTTCCGCAAATCATGTAGCTAAGCCAAAAATGTACCATTTCACTGTCAATTTTTTTTACCGGGTAACATATGATGTAGAGGTGAATTTTTTTGGCAGAACAGTTTAGAAGCTTGAAAGGGCTGGGTATGTAAAAAATATACAAAATCATCTGCTTAAGGGAGGGTTCATTTTGAGCAGGAGGGAGAGATATCAACTTAAGCCGAAAAGTTTCTTCTTCAAAGGTTTGTTTATTGCCATCATTGTTTGTATAGGCTTGTTTGCCGCTTTTAATCACTATGCGAAATCACAGATCAAAATTGAAGCTCCCGAACAACAGCTTGGCCGAAAAGTCGTAATTCAGCTTCCGAATGGCAAAGAATTGCACACCTTCGAAAAATTAATTATAAAAAAGGAAGAAAAAATGTATTATCAGGGTGAAAGGAATAAAATTGACGTAACTGGCGGAAACATTGTTTATGAAAACTGGGAATAAAATGCCATTCCGAATCGGAAGGCATTTTTTTGTGGAACGGAGGTACAAATATTCTTTCATGAAGAAGAGGAGTATAATGGGGAGAAAGGTCGAATTTTAGAAAAGATACTCTTGCATATTAGAGGTGAACACATGAATATTCTTTGGGATTTTGATGGAACGTTAATCAATACATATCCAGCTTATACGAGAATTTTAAGAGAGGTTCTAGACAACCGGATTTCCGAAGCGGAGGCTTTCGAGCAGTTAAAGGTGTCGTTTTCGCATGCTTTTGAGCATTTTCAGCTAACAGACAAGCAGATTGTACGAGTCCGCAGCGAAGCAAGGAAGTTGCAGGCATGTGGTGTAGAGCCCTTTCCGGGAGTTGAAAATGTACTCAACCATGCAAACAAGAACGTGATTATGACCCATAAAGAGAGGGACGATGTTTGGGATATCTTAAAATATCATCGCATGGATCATTTTTTTGCTGATATGGTTGCCGGGGATGATGGGTTTCCGCGCAAGCCTGATCCGTCTTCGTATCGCTACCTGCACGAAAAACATCAAATCGATTTGGCGATAGGGGACAGGGAGCTAGACATATTACCTGCTAAAATGCTCGGAATTAAAACATGCCTGTTCCAAAATAACACACCAGGTGCAGATTATTACCTGAAATCATATGAAGATTTTAATGCCAGTTTTTTCTCATCGTTTTAAATGTTTTACTGGTTTATTTTTAATGTAATTGAAAATAATTCCTTTATTTTTTGAAAAACAGTAAAAAGAGACTATCGGAGTTGTTAGGGATAAATCTTTTGACCCAATTGTCATACTACTGAAATATAACCTTAACGAAAAATGAATCGAATAAACTAGATTTGATATAAAAGAGTAAACTTTTTAACAACGGGCAGGCTGTTCAAAAAGGTGAATTTAGGATAAAAAAGAGAATATAAGTAACTAATGATTAAATTTTCCAATCACTCCAAATTTTGCGACTTTCCTTGTCACATGTTTCCTACTAATCTAAGGAAGTCAAAGAAATTTAAGGAGTGTTCGCGAATTGAAAAAACAGTTATTGACAGTTGCTGCGGCAGCCGGGATCTTATTTACATTTTTTAGCGCGTCAGCAAGTGCCGGTGAAATTTCTTACAATGTTAAGTCTGGTGATACGCTTTGGGAAATCTCGAGAAGTTATAATGTTTCAGTCAACGATTTAAGAGCATGGAATAATCTATCAGGCTCGCTTATCTATGCAGGACAGCAACTTGCGATTACTACTCCGAGCAATAATACACAACCGTCAACAGTAACAGCTTCCGGAAATACATATATTGTGAAATCTGGCGATAGTTTATGGGGGATTGCAAACGCACATGGAATTTCTGTAAGTGAATTAAAAAATATGAATAACTTGCAGAAGGATATGATTTATCCAGGGCAAACACTGCAGGTAACAGGAACTCGTGCCGCTCCCAGCGCACCTGTAACCAATGTTTCTTCAAACGGTACTTACCGTGTTCAAGCTGGAGATACATTATCAAAAATTGCAGTTCGCCATCAGATATCGCTATCACAATTAAAAGCTATCAATAATCTAAGTTCCGATTTAATACGGGTCGGCCAGGTTTTAAAGGTAAATAACCAGGCTACTGTCTCTGCACCGGTAGCCGTTCAGCCAGTGCAACAAGTGGCTTCGGTAACAAACGGCAGTGTAAACAGTTTGATCACAGAAGCGAAAAAATACATCGGCTCACCATATAAATGGGGCGGAAGTGCACCATCCGGATTTGATTGCAGCGGATACTTAAATTTCGTGTTTAACAAGGCTGGTGTTTCTATTCCAAGAACTGTAGCTTCAATCTGGAACGCTACAGCCAGCATATCCTCTCCTCGTGCTGGAGACATCGTCTTTTTTGAAACATACAAATCCGGTCCGTCACATGCAGGGATCTATCTTGGAAATAACAAGTTTATTCACGCTGGTTCATCCAGAGGAGTAGAAATAAGTGATCTGAATAATTCATACTGGAAGCCTCGTTATTTAGGTGCAAAAACAGCATTTTAATAGAATATACCCTAAACTATTAATTAGAAACCTCCTTTTTGGAGGTTTTTTTTGCTTTTCAGAAAAAATCTTTCCAAACATATTTGAAGAATGAAAGATTTAAAGATATTGACATAGTGCAGCAAGAATTTAATGTGATAAGATGATATGATAAATATACATATATGCATCGAGTGCTATCGGAGGAAACATGTTAAAGTCCAACCTATTTAGAGAAGTTTTTTACCAATCAAGAATTCCACAGGAACTTTATTCGATCGAGCTGCAGGACCGAATATTCAACCAGTCGTTTATCGATTATTTAGGCTACACAAACGAAGAATTGCTGAAAAAGTCCCGCCAGGATATCCAGTATCCAGATGACTCTGACAATGATTTGAATTTAATAGATGAGCTTGTAGCAGGTAAAAGAACCGAATATAAAATTGCAAAGAGATATATTACGAAAACCGGGCAGACTGTACACGGACATACGCGCGCATCTCTTATAACCGATGATAAATCGGGGGAACGGTACATATTATGGCAAATCTTTGATGTAACGGAACAGGTTTTAGTGGAAACGGTCCGCAGGAAAAGTGAAAAGAAATATCGGCTTATCGCGGAACATTCCTCCGATATGATTGTCGTCCACAGAGTGGACAGTTCATATCTATATGTATCTCCCTCTATGGAAACAATTCTTGGCTACAAACCGCATGATGTTTATGGAACTAATCCGTATGAGTTTATCCATGAAGAAGACACGCCCCATGTTAGGGATGTTCATGACGGAGTCCTGAACGGCAAAGATTCAGGACTGGCCACGTACCGTTACAAACACAAAAATGGCACCTATATATGGGTAGAGTCAACAATTAAAGCAGTTTATGATGAAGAAAGCGGGGAACTGCGTGAACTCATTTCAATATCCAGGGATATTCAACAGCGAATTGAAACGAATGAACTGTTAAGAAAATCAGAAAAATTGGCTGTAGTCGGGCAAATGGCCGCAGCAGTTGCTCATGAGATTCGTAATCCGCTAACACCGATTAAGGGGTTTATCCAGCTATTGTCAGCAGATAAAGACGGGTTTAATCCAGCTTTTACGACGATTATTTTGAACGAATTAAATCGCATCGACAATATTATTTCCGAATTTTTATCCATGGCAAAGCCGCATCGTGAAAAAATGGTGTTCCTGGATGCAGCTGAATTGATGAAACAAGTTGTTCAGCTTCTTCAGCCGGAAGCGATTTTGCAAAACAAGGAAATCCATCTTTTTATTCTTGATGATCTTCCAGCTATTTATGGTGACGTCAACTCTCTGAAGCAGGTGTTTATTAATATTATCCAAAACGCTCTTGAAGCGCTCCCGGAAATGGGTACAGTAAATATTTCTGTATTTATGCTAGAACAAGAGATTTGCTTTAAAATTGTTGACAATGGCACAGGGATGCCGAAAGAAAGATTAGCCAACATTGGAGAGCCCTTTTATTCTACAAAAGAAAAGGGAACTGGGCTTGGCTTAATGACTTCTTTTCGAATCATTGAAAATCATCAAGGCCGGATAGAATTTGACAGCGATGAGGGAATTGGCACGACGGTGTCGATATTCCTTCCGCGCTAAACGGGAAAGGTTACTGCGGTCGCGGTAGCCTTTTTTGTTGTGTTAGGTTTAAATCGATCCCGGAAGAAGATGAAGGATTTCCATTTTATGAACTAGTTTTTGAAGAAGAGAACCATTAATTTCCCCGTTTGGTGTACGAGCATTTAGGTTTCTGTGTATACAACAAAGAGGACAAAGCATATTTATATAGAAACAGAAAGTGTGGTGATGACATTGAAGAAAGTGAAAAGGAGCTATCCGCTGTGGACAGAGCTTCCTTATGCAGGTGAAAACCGGCCGCCAACCAATCCGGTTGAACAGTTTGCGGGTCAGTGGCGAACGTACTATATTCGCCGCAATCCGAATAAAGGGTTTGAGACATTAGATGGATGTCCAATAAAGCTTGCGGTTCGAAACCCAAATACAATCGACTGGTGTAAACAACTTGGAATGGTTCACCATGTTTTAGATAATTTAACAGAGAGGCAAATTATTATCGCAAAGTATTGGGGGGGTGGACCTCCTTCAAAGCAGTGGATCCCAATTGTGGAACAATTAATCGACACGTATGGTGTTGAAGCACCCAGAGCAGCCAGGATTCTTGCCGCTTTTTATGCTGGATTAAATGATGCTTTAGTTGCTACATGGTATGTGAAATACAAATGGCTTGTAGCCAGGCCAAACCAATTTGATGAAGATCTTGCTACTGTAATATGTACACCAAGACATCCGTCATACACATCGGGTCACGGTGCGGTCGCAGGTGCGGCTGAGGTTATTTTAAGCTATTTCTTTCCAGCAGAGAGCAAACGTATTCATGAATTAGCTGAAGAAGACGCACTGTCCAGACTTTACGGTGGGATTCACTTCCCTATTGATAACGAACAAGGATTACGTCTTGGCAGACAAATAGGTAGCATTGTTGTAAATGAATTGCAAAAAGACAGTAGTGCTCGAGGACCAGTTGATGTCCCGTATCGTGAGTTCAAAAATGCTGAACTTATGCCACCATATGAACAAGCATGTATCTCTGACTCGGATCAGATGTGTGATTCGTTAGTGATGGATACGTCGTGTTAATAACAATACCACTATGCCACAAGCAAAATTATATTCGTAGATTTACTATTTTTTATAATTTCATCTTTACTCAAACAATTAGACCTCAATATAGAGCTCGGTAGAACTTCAAAACCCTAATATAAATAACAACCTAAACAGCATTCATTTTAGCAACATTTTAGAATATCATTAATAGCAAACAATAACGCTCAGAAATATGGATCTGAGCGTATTCATATATATAATTTTCACAAACAACATTATTTTCTGTGGTGCAGCATGGGTTTTATGCTGATGGGGATTAATGAGCGGTCTTGTTGAAGAAGGAACTAGAATAATTTAAGAGAATCTATTGTTTATCTTAAGAGCGTAAACTATGGAAGATTGGACAAAAAGATACAATGAGTTAAAGAAACTATTGATGGAGTATATAAAAAATTGGGTTATAGGATGGCAGTTATTTATCAGGAAAGAATTTAAAAGAGCAGGAAAATTGAAGCCTGCTCATTCAACTTGTTGCGACCTATATGATTTTTCATGTAGCACAAGCATTCCCCTTTAGCTGCTGATATCCATTAAGTAACACTTTTACTAAAAGATACTCATTCAAACAAGAAAAACATACTGTATTATACTCAATACAAACTTCAATGCCTAATTGTTTAACTAATATTGATATCAGAGAAACTTTTCCTCTTTTTTAATCTTCTCCCATACATATTGCATATGGGCTTTAAAAGCATCAACACACTTCTCTACATTACGTTCATATAATGCTTGAAGAATTGGCTCATGAAGTTTAGCTACTTCCTCTAATTTATCGAAGTATATTTGGTTGGTTAAGTACCATATTCTATTTGAAGCAGAACTCAAGTCTTCCCAGACCTTATACATAAATTCATGATCTGCAAGCTTATAAATATAAGTATGAAAAGCAATATCTATTTGGTTTAACTCCTCCAAATTATTGCTTTCTCCAGCTTTAAGCATTTGTTGATAAAGACCATTAAGTTTAACTAAATCGTCATCTTGAATATATTGTATAGCTCTCTTTATCGCTAAAGGCTCTACAACTTCACGAAAGCTATAAATTTCATTAATATCTTTTTGTGAAAAGTTGGAAACGAAGGTTCCTTTGTGGGGATAATGGATCACAAACCCTTCTTTTTTTAATCTTGACAGCGCTTCTCGTACTGGAGCTTGGCTTACGTTATAAGTCTTGGCTACTTCTAATTCTAAAATTCGGTCACCAGGTTTTAATTCTCCCTTAATGATGGAGTCTTTTAAAAGATTCCACACTTGATCAGACAGCGAATACGTTTTAACTGACTTTGTCATGAATGCACCTCTTATTTATACTTTATCGATAATATATATAATATTAGTCTAAAATCAGTAAATTAGCAAATATATTTTGACAATTCAAATAATGATATAGCATAATATTATATATTATCGATAATATATTTTAGTAATTGGAGGGAGTATAGTGGATATTTTCGTTGTTGTGAAGAGAACTTTTGATACGGAAGAAAAGCTGACAATTAATAAGGGAAGAATCGAAGAATCTAGTGCTGCATTCATTATTAACCCCTATGATGAATATGCAATCGAAGAAGCAATCCAATTGAAAGATAAATATGGTGGTGAAGTAACCGTTGTTACAGTCGGTGGAGAAGATGCTGAAAAAGAGTTGCGTACGGCCTTGGCAATGGGTGCAGATAAAGCGGTATTGATTAACATAGAAGATGACTTAGAGGATGGTGACGAATATACCACAGCTAAAATATTAGCTCAATTCTTCAAAACGAAGAATTTCGATATTATCCTCGGTGGTAATGTAGCGATTGACGGTGGCTCTGGACAGGTATGTCCCCGGCTGGCTGAAATGTTAAAGATACCGTACGTTACGACTATTACACGTCTTGATTTTATTGATAAAACCGTAACGGTGGAACGTGATGTTGAAGGAGACAATGAAATCATCGAGTTATCTCTTCCAGTACTTGTGACGGCCCAGCAAGGCTTAAATGAACCCCGTTATCCCTCTTTGCCGGGTATTATGAAAGCCAAGAAAAAGCCACTTGAAGAGCTGGATCTGGATGACTTAGGTCTTCAAGAAGATGTTGTCGAGTCAAAAACAAAAGTGATCGATATTTACTTGCCACCTAAAAAAGAAGCCGGCAAGGTTTTAGATGGTGAATTGGAAGATCAAGTAAAACAATTAGTGAACTTGCTTCAAAACGAAGCAAAAGTTATTTGAGGGGGAAATTTTTAATGGGACGTAAAATATTAGTAGTAGGTGAAGTTCGTGACGGTGTATTACGTAAAGTATCTATTGAAGCAATCGGAGCTGGTAAGATAATGGCTGAGGGGGGAGAGGTTGTAGCTGTTCTCTGTGGCAGCGGTGTCAGTGATTTAGCTGATGAGATGATAGCGTATGGGGCAGATCGGGTTTTAATAGTTGAAAATGAGTTATTAAAAAATTATACATCGGATGGTTATACACAGGCTTTGATGGCTGTGATTGAACGAGAAAAGCCTGAGGGAATCGTAATGGGACATACAGCAAATGCCAAAGATGTTTCGCCGCGGCTTGCTACTAAGCTTGATTCAGGCCTGATTTCAGATGCCGTTGCTATCGATATTGTGGGTGGAAATATTGTGTTTACCCGGCCGATTTATTCCGGTAAAGCATTTGAAAAGAGGGTCATTAAAGATGGACTCATCTTTGTGACCATTCGTCCAAATAACATTTCAGCACTTAAAAAAGATAAAACACGGTCAGGCGAAGTGCAGTCTGTCAGTGTAGACATTAAAGATTTACGTGCTGTTAGTAAAGATGTAGTCCGTCAAACGTCAAAAGGTGTAGATCTAACAGAAGCAAAAGTCATTATTGCAGGTGGTCGAGGAATAAAAAATGCGGAAGGCTTTAAATTGCTTGAAGAACTTGCCGGGATTTTTGGCGGTGCTGTAGGTGCTTCGCGTGGTGCATGTGACGCAAACTTTTGCGACTACTCACTTCAAATCGGTCAAACTGGTAAAGTAGTTACGCCGGATCTTTATATCGCATGTGGAATTTCTGGAGCGATTCAGCATTTAGCAGGTATGTCGAACTCCAAAGTAATTGTTGCGATTAACAAAGATCCAGAAGCACCTATTTTCAGTGTGTGCGACTATGGTATTGTAGGAGATTTATTTGAAGTAGCCCCATTATTGATAAAAGAGTTAAAACAAGAATTTGTAAATGTATAATCGGTAAAATTTGAGTTGCGTAAAAAAATAATTGATTTGAAACCAGGAATATTCGGACTTGTAGGAACGAACCATGCTGAAATAATTTAAATAGGTCTTCTGCCTATGGTTGTTACAACTCTTTAAAATGCTATCTTTATGACTAAAAACAGAAAGACGGGCGCACACCATTGCTATAGTAAATATATAACAAAAGCACCTCTTTTTTAATAAAGAGAGGTGCTTTTTGTTATACCCCACATTCGGCACGTGATAGTTAGGTTTGGGTCTTTTTTCGGGATGCTTTTTAAAAAAATATGGGAGGCCCCTCCAGGATTCGATTTTTTATCTTTTGATTCTTCCCGATTCGACAGCTTCATGAGGGACTCCCGCCTTGGAACGTTAATTTGGTTGTTTTTCGGCTTTTTTTGACACATAGATTAAGAGGTCGTATCCCGCAAGCTCCAGAATCCGCTTGCTCGTTCACTTAAATTGTCCGGAATAAAACGCGTGACGCTCCCGTTTTGCTCGATGTAGATGAGCCTGATATTCTTCAATTCCTTTAACAGCACCTGTGCGGTCGGCTGATCCACCTTGCGCCGTGAGGCCAATACAAGGGGTTCCTCCTCTTTCTTCATGTTTTCCCGCACCCTGTTTTCAAGGATTCCGTAAACCAGGAGGGCCATGACAAAGACAATCCCGAGGGCTTCGATCCTGGACGGCTTCTTCAGGAAGAAGGCGTCAACCATCTGCGGGCTTTTTAGGATGCGGAACCGCGTTTCTGCCGCTTCCTGTCCCTTATAGTTCCGAAGGATCTCAATATCCGGCCGTTTGTCGGCACTCACGAGGTCGGTGATCAGGATAAAGGTGCCAAGCCTTTGTTTCTCCTTCCTGACTGCTTCCGCATCCTCTTCGAGGAAAGCCAGGCAAGGACGGAAGACGGTTACCGTGTTCGCTGTCTCATCTTTTTTTGGCCGGCCTCTTTTCGGCCGCTTTTCAGTCGTTTCTTCTGGCCGGAGTTCCACTTCATAGGTTAAATAAGGACTGGAATGTTTCGCTTTAAATGTGGAAATGGCCTTCCTTCCGTCTTTCTCGCAATGGTAGGCCGTCGCCTCCAATTTTTTAAATTCCTTTTTCAGGCGGTCCTTCTCTTTTTGCAGGTTTCGGTCAAAGGTCTTTTCCTTCTGGCCGTGCAGATGGTCGGAGTAGACAACCACAAAGCGATACGGATAATCGTCAAGGTTCCGGATGAATGACTGGATTTTATAGGAGGCTGCCCCCTTGTGGGGCTTGAGGGGGCCGACGTCCTGCCACCCCCCCGTTGTTCCAGGCTTCCTCCTTCAATGAATCACTGAGCTTGAACGTATCGGGAAGCCTGGAGATGAAGTGCAGGCTTCCCCGGATGGCACGGAGGTTTTCCTTCGTCACGAGGGCGGAATCAGCCTGATAGACAATCTGGTCCCAGTCATCCTCGGAGAGGATTTCCCTGAGCTTTTTGATGAAGGAGAGGTTCCCTGGTCACTGCCATAATTTCCATAAAGGGAATAGGAAGTAGTATCGTTATGGAGCATCCAGAATGGCAGGCCGAGCTTCCGGCAGGCAGAGATGGCAAGGGTTGAGTACACCTTCCATGGTGTTGCTTCATACAGAGCATCCAGCGCCCGTCCAATGCAGTATTCATTCAGGTCTTTCGCGGCAATATCAGGGTCGAACAGCATTTTGACGTCGAGTGTTTGAAAGAACTCAGAGATATGGCAAAGAGGCTGCCGGTCACACAGGATATTGATGATCAGCGCCTTCAAACGGGTACCGGGGGACAAGTTGCATCGCTGCTCGTCCCATTCCAGCTGTTCATTCAGGAGTTCCTCCAGACCAATTTCATCACAAATGGCCGAGATTAATTGGGAAGGGCCTGGATCAAGATTCAGGATCTGATTGGTTTGTTCCATAAAAAAAACCCTCGCTTATTCTTAATGAAGAATTAGTTCGCCAGCGAGGTGGGAATTCCCTGTAAAAAATACAATTTTTCCATGATTGACCTGCCGAATGTGGGTTATACATATTAAACATACTTATTTTTATTTGAACTTGAAGAAAGTTACTGGAAACATATTATTCAAATAATGCTGGAAGAAAAGTTGATATTTGCGGAGTTAGAACCACGGCAGTTAAAGCTAAAAGCATGGCTATAATGAAAGGGATAACCGATATAGATATTCGTTCAATCGAGAGTTTAGATATCCCGGACGCGACAAAAAGATTTAAGCCAACTGGCGGGGTTAATAAACCAATCTCAGCAGCTAAAACTAAAATGATGCCAAAATGAATTGGGTCAACGCCCAATTGAGTAACCACAGGTAGAAAAAGTGGCGTTAAAATGATAAGTATGGAAAGAGTTTCCATGAAAGTTCCGACAAATAAAACAAGAAGTGTGATTAAGAATAAGATGATCAATGGGTTGTTTGAAATATTTAAAATTTGGTTTCCGATCATTGTGGGAATTTGGTAAATCGAAATTAGTTTTGAAAACGCAGCAGCCGTACTCAAAATAATCAAAATCGAACCTGTCATCATAGATGATGAGATTAAAGATTGTTTTATTCTCTTCAAATTTAACTCTTTATAGACAAAGACTCCTATCAGAAGAGCGTATAAAACAGCAACAACCGCAGATTCAGTAGGAGTAAAGATACCCCCATAAACACCACCGAGAATAATGACAGGGGTAAGGAGAGCCCATTTTGCTTCCCAAAAAGTGCTTATTACTTCTTTCCAGTTAATTTTTTCACCGCTGCCTTTATAGCCTTTTCTTTTTGAAATGATAAAAACCGCACCTATTAAACAAATAACAGCAACAAATCCAGGTCCAAAGCCCGCCAGGAACATATCGCTGATTGAAACACCTGCTAAAATGCCATAAATAATTAGAGGAATAGAAGGGGGGATCAAGATGCCAAGCCCCCCTCCCGATGCAGAAACAGCAGCAGAAAATCCTGGTTCATACCCTTTTTTAACCATTGCTGGGAACATAATCGTTCCGATAGCAGCTACTGTAGCTGGTGAAGAGCCTGATAGGGCAGCAAAGAAAAGGCAGGACAGCATCGTTACAAGAGCTAAACCGCCTGTAAACGGTTTCATAAAAGAGTTTGCAAAATTAATTAGTCGGCTGGATAAACCTCCTGTTTCCATTAAAGAACCAGCTAAAATGAAAAACGGAATGGCCATAAGAGGAAAAGAGGCAAGAGCTGTAAATGCACTTTGTGTAAGAAACGCAGCTGGAATGTCAGAAATAACCAACGCAATTGCTACAGCAATACCTATGGCTATCGCGATTGGAATCCCTACGAAAAGAGACGCCAATAACACTGAACCTAATGCAATACTGGCTGTCATTTTTGAGATCCCTCCCCAAGTGGTAAACTTCTAATATATTGATCGTTTTTTATATTAATCTCCGGTTGTTCCACTATGATAACGCTTTCTATATTTTCTTCATCAATGTTATACCCAGCTGCACGCTTACGCATATTTTGAGTGATTCGAATAGACATAAGAGCAAAACCGATAGGAACAATTAAATAAATTAATCCCATATTTATTCTAGTCACAGCTGATACTTGAATTGAGCTCATTAACTCTTGCACCATTTTTGACCCATAAAAAATCATGTATATATTAAAGGCTAACCAGCACAGGTCAGAAAAATAATACACTTTATTCCCTAATATTTTAGAAAGCATTTTTTGTCCTATTTCCATTTTAAGATGACTGTTATGCTTAGCTGCTAATGAAATAGAAATGTAAACTAACCAAATAAAAACAAACACAGCCAACTCCTCAGACCATTCTAATGGAAGACTAAAAATGAATCTGGAAAAAACTTGGATACTTACAAGAAACGTCATCATAGTAAATAACGCCATGCAGACATACTCTTCGAAGTTATTATCGATCTTTTTTAATAGTCTTTTCATTTATTCACTCACTCTCTTCCCAGAAAATTTAAAATCTTAACTAGTATTATATTTTATCGATAATTCAAAAGTAAAGTGAAAATATCAAAAAAATTTAATCTTAAAATTATTTTGACAATTATAATAGATTATCGATAATGTCTTTTATCTTAGTTTGGAGGTGTTTGAAAGCGCATTCCAAGTGGTTTAAAAGTCGAAGCTACAATTTAGGGGGATTATTCATGAAAAAGAAGAATGGTTTAATTGTATCTGTTTTAGCCCTGTTGCTAGTAATGTTGGCAGCCTGTTCAAGCGGTAATACTACAAGTTCCACTATATCTGCCAATGAAAAAAGTTCGTCTCCTGATGATCAAGTGGTAATAAAAATTGGTTCTGTAAATAATGATAAGCACACGTTATACAAGGGATATCAAAAATTTAAAGAGATCGTTGAAAAAGAAACAGGCGGAAAGATTAAGGTGGAAATCTATGCAAATGGTCAATTAGGCGATGACCGCACTATGATCGAAGGTCTTCAATTCGGTACACTTGAGGCTGTTGGTGTGTCCACATCCATGCTAGCAAACTGGGCCCCTCCGATGCTTGCGTATGATTTACCATTTGCATTCCCCGACAATGAAACAGCATATCAAGTACTTGATGGTCCTTTTGGTGAAAAGGTCGGAAAACTTCTTGAAAAAGAGAATCTCGTTCTTCTTGCTTATATGGAAAATGGTTTTCGGCAGTTAACAAATAATGAGAAAGAAATAAAATCGGTTAAAGACTTAAAGAGATTGAAAATTCGCACGATGCAAACGCCTGTACATCTTGAAACCTGGAAGAAATTAGGTGCATCACCTACGCCAATGGCTTATACTGAACTGTTTACAGCTATGCAGCAGGGAGTTATCGATGGCCAAGAAAATCCTTACGGAAATATGGCAATGGATAAATTTTACGAAGTTCAAAAGTATTTGACAGAAACAAACCACGTGTATAACCCAATGGGCCTTGTTATCTCTAAAAAGTTCTTTGATGGACTAAGTGAAGAAGACAAAAAAATTATTAAAAATGCAGCAGTAGAAGCTGCTAAATATCAGCGCGAATTAAATCAACAGGAAAACGAAAGCTATAAACAAACGCTCATTGATAATGGAATGCAAATCACAGAATTATCTCCAGAAGCAATTGACGAATTTTCAAACGCAACTCAAAGTATATACGAAACTTTCAGTTCGGAAATTGGCAAAGAATATCTGGAAGAGTTCTTAGCAGAATTGGAAAAGTATAAAAAATAGAAATGTTATTGAAAGCGATTACTCTAAGGACTATTAAATGCTTTGAAAAGCTCAAAGCAGGAAACACTCTTCTTTATGTCTGGCAAAATTACTTATATTGATTAGGAGGATAATATGAACCTATTAAAAGACTCTTTTGAATTTGGCTTACATACACAGATTCATTTTGGTATTGGCCGTCTTCAAGAGTTACCGGAAATTATTAATAAATTTAATTATGGAAAGCTTCTAATCTGTACGGATAAAGGAATTGCTTCCTCAGGAGCTCTAGAACGGTTAGAAAGTATTTTGAATAATGGTGATATTCAATATCACGTTTTTGATGAAGTAGAACCGGACCCTACCTTCCGAGTCGTAAAAAAAGTAGAGAAAATCTTTAAAGATTCAGAATGCGACGCAATTATCGGCTTTGGTGGTGGAAGCTCTATCGATACGGCAAAAGGAGTATCAATAGCTGTAGCAAATCCAGGCGATTTAAGCCGGTTTGAAGGGAAAAACCAGATTCCAAATAAAGGCCCGGATATTATTGCGATTCCAACCACAGCAGGTACAGGATCTGAAGTAACCCATGCAACAGTCTTAAAAGATGAAGAGAGAAAATACAAAATGGGTATTCTTAGCGAACACTTACATCCGAAAGCTGCTATTTTGGATCCCGAGTTATTAACAACGTTGCCTAGAGGACTTGCAGCTGTTACAGGAATGGACGCCTTAAGTCATGCCGTTGAATCGTATACATCAAATCAAGCACAGCCTATCACTGAAGCATTAGGTTTACATGCCATCGAACTGATTGGTAAATGGTTAAGACCATTTGTTGCCGATCGCACCAATATTGAAGCAGCTTCTCATATGATGATGGCAAGTACGATCGCGGGTGCCGCATTTATTTGGGGAAGAGTAGCAGCTGTTCATGCTCTTTCGCACCCGCTGGGTGGTCGTTATAAAATAGCGCACGGTCTGGCTAACGCGATACTTCTACCGGTTGTAATGAAATATAATTTGAGCTCTAATTTCCGGAAATTCAAACGAATCGCTGATCAACTTGGCGAAAATACAAGTGATTTAAGCGATAGAAGCGCGGCTGAAAAATCGGTGGCGGCCGTACAGGCTTTGGTAACAGATTTAGATATTCCCAAAACATTAACAGCCATTAATATTGAATTATCAGATGAAGAAGTTCAAGTAGTCGCCCAAGAAGCATTCGATAGCGGTATCGCAAATGCAAATCCCAAAAATGTGACGGTACAGGATTTGGTTTCTATTATTAAAACAATTAAATAAGAGGTGGAAAAATGGTCGCTATAAAGAATTCTTTAATTAAAGTAAATAATTATATAGATGGTAAATGGGCTCCAGCTTCAAATAATAAGACAAATAAAAGAGAAAACCCGGCAAATATCAATGAAATTATTGCACTTGTTCCAAATTCAACGCAAGAAGACGCCAACAAAGCGGTTGAAGCAGCTTATAAAGCATTTCAGTCCTGGTCTATGCTTTCTGCAATTACGCGTGGTAACTACCTATACCGATTTGCAGAGGAATTGGAAGCCAACAAAATGGAAGTAGCAGAATTATTAACACTAGAACAAGGAAAGCCACTTGGCGAATCAATAGGTGAAATCAATAAAACGATCAGCGAAGTACGTTTTACAGCTGGAGAGGCTGCAAGGATAGTCGGCGAGACGTTACCGAGTGAACGTGAAAATGTTGACATTCGTACAATAAGAGTACCTAAAGGGGTTATTGCTGCTATTTCACCTTGCAATTTTCCGCTTGTTACACCACTCCGAAAAATAGCTCCTGCATTGGCAGCGGGAAATACAGTTGTCTTTAAACCTGCCAGTTTAACAGCAGCGATGGGAGCAAAAATTGTAGAGTTGTTTGAAAAAACTGGTTTGCCGGCTGGTGTCTTAAATTTAGTAATTGGTTCCGGACGAAGTGTTGGGAATCAAATTGTGAATCATCCTAAAGTGCGAGGTATTACGTTCACTGGTTCAACCGATGTAGGATCAAGTATTTATGAACAGGCATCAAAGCGATTAATTCAAGTCCAGCTTGAAATGGGTGGCAAGAATGCTGCGATTATTTATGATTATCCAGATATCGAAGCGGCCATTAATCAAATTGTACCCGCAGCATTTGCAAACGCCGGACAAAGATGTACATCAATTAGCCGGATCATCGTAAGCGAGACGGAAATTGAGCAGGCTTTAGCTTCCTTAAAACGAAAAATCGACCAATATAGTATTGGAGAAGGTATAGAAGACCATACAACTATGGGACCGTTAGTCTCGAAAGATCAGTTGGATATTGTTGAGTCTTATGTCCAAATTGGCCTGGAGGAAGGAGCTTCATTAGTAACAGGAGGGAAAGCTGTTACTCTTGACAAACAAGGTTACTATTACGAGCCCACGGTTTTTGCTGACGTAAAACCAAATTATAGAATTGCAAAAGAAGAGATTTTTGGACCGGTGCTAGTTGTGTTAGCGGCAAGAAATTTTGAGGAGGCACTTGAGATTTGCAATGATAATAAATACGGGCTGGCGGCATCTTGTTTTACTCAAAATAAGTCGTACCAAACTAAATTCATCAATGAAATACAAGCAGGAATGATTCATTTAAATAATGGAACGATCAGTGAATCACATGTGCCATTCGGAGGGCTGAAACAATCTGCTATTGGTCCGTATTCGATCGGAAGTACATCAAAGGACTTCTTTACAGAATTAAAAGTCATTTACGATGCGAGTTAAAATACCAGTTCGATAGTCGTGGTGAAAGGGGATTCATATGCAAATAACAGAAGCGCAACAAAATTGGAAAGAAATCGCTCGGGATTTTGCTAAACGTAAATTACAACCTGCGACAGAATGGCTCGAAGGAGACGCCTTTTGGGCAAATGCAAAAAAGTTAGCTGATCATGGATTTCTAGGTTTAACTCTTCCTGAGGAATATGGGGGGATGGGTTTAAATTTATTTGATGCCCTTCTTATGATTGAAGAATTGTGCCGTGTCTGTCCAACAAGTGGTCGCCATGCGTATCATGCAAGTATGGGTATCGCATCATTCATCAATCATTTAGGCAATCAGCAACAAAAGGAAAAATATTTGCCTCTGATTACATCAGGCAAGCTTTTCGTTGCTCTTGGTATGAGTGAACCGGAAGCAGGAAGTGCGGCAACCGATATTATGACGACCGCGGTTGAGGATGGAGATTTCTTCCGTTTAAATGGTTCAAAAGTATTTATCAGTGATGCACATCTTGCTGATGTGTTCGTTGTGTATGCACGCTTTGGCAACTCGGGCCGCACGTCAGATATTGGAGCTATCCTGGTAGAACGCGGAACTCCTGGCTTTACGGTCGGACCTGATGAAGAGAACATGAGCGGAGAAATCCAATGTGCCCTCTATTTTGAAGATGCCATGGTGCCGAAAGAAAATGTTCTTGTCACGCAAAACGCTTTTAAAAAATTAATGGGTGTTTATAATGGTGTACGTTTAGGTTATCTGGCACAAACGATGGGCATTACACAAGCCGCATTTGACCGCACGATTCAGCATGTTACCCAACGAAAACAGTTTGGTAAAGAAATTTGTGAGTTTCAGGGACTGCAATGGATGATATCTGATATGTATGTGCAGCTAGAAGCTGCCCGTACATTACTGTATCGAGCGGCTGAAGCCGCTTCGGATAATAAACCGAATAAAAATGCTGTAAGTGTCTCAAAAATTTTTGTAGCTGAAGCTGCGCAAAAAATTACCGATACATGTATTCAACTTCACGGCGGCTATGGATTTTCTAAACAGTATCCACTTGAATGGTATTACCGTTGTGTGCGATCAGCTTCGATTGCAGGCGGCACATTGCAAGTTCATAAAACGATGCTTGCTTCAAGTGTGCTGGGGAGAAAATTCGACCAACGTAGATAACAATATATTAGTTTCTTAAACTAGGTAAAAAAAGGGGGAGATGGGATGACAAGAGCATCTCTTATCCAGAAAAGGCACTCGAAGATCGTTTCGGCAGAAGAAGCAGTTAGTAATATTCCGAGTGGTGCCATGATTACAATTGGAGGTCTAATTTCCATCCTCTGCCCGGAAAAGGTGTTAGCTGCATTAGGAAATCGATTTTCAAAAACTGGTGAACCTGGAAATTTGTCCGTTATTACACCAGTAAGAGTAGGATGGGATCCTGACAAAAGTACGGGACTCGAGCATTTGGCGCAAAAAGGAATGCTTAAAAGGTTGATAAGCGGAAGTTTTAATGTAAAAGAAAGCCCCAAGTTAACCAATATGATAAAAAACAATGAAGTTGAAGCTTACAACTTTTCAATGGGAACCTTATTTCAGTTAATTAGATCGATTGCCGGCGGGCATCCGGGCCTTTTGACAACAGCAGGGCTCCATACATATGTCGATCCCCGGCACGATGGCGGACGATTAAATGAACACACCAAGGAAGGTATTGTCCATTTACTTGAAATAGATGGGAAGGAATATTTATTTTATCCATCTTTTCCAATCGACGTTGCCATTATTAGAGGTACTACGGCTGATGAAAGTGGAAATATCACATTAGAGGAAGAACCTGCAACATTAAGCGGATTAGAAATGGCGATGGCTGCCCGGGCAAGTGGCGGATATGTCATTGCGCAGGTAAAGCGGGTAACTAAAAATAATACTCTTCATCCACGTTCAGTTGAAATTCCGGGGATTTTAGTTGATGCGGTTGTGATAGATGAAGAACAGAAACAAAGTGTATTACCCGATTATGACCCAAGCTGGACTGGAGAAATTAAAAAACCGATTAATCAAATGAAAAAAACATTGCCATTAGATGTTAAAAAAATAATTTTACGTCGGGCTGCGAAAGAAATTACTACAGGATCTATTATCAATCTGGGTGTAGGTATTCCTGTAGATCTTCCACAACTTGCGTTGGAAGAAGGCTTTTTCGATAAAGTTACGTTTTCTTTAGAGCATGGCGCCATCGGAGGTATCCCGATGGGTGTAGAAGTATTTGGTGCTCATATAAACCCTGATGCGTTTGTTACTTCTCCTCAAATATTTGACTTTTATCAAGCAGGCGGGCTTTCTTGCACTTTACTTGGATTTGCTCAAATTGATGGTACCGGGAATGTGAATGTTAGTAAGTTTAACGGGATATTCCGAGGTTCGGGTGGCTTTATTGATATTACGCATCAAACGCCGAAAATTCTTTTTTGTGGAACATTAACTAGCGGCGGTTTAAAGATTTCCGTGGGAAATAGGAAAGTGAAAATTGGAAGCGAAGGCCGCCATAAGAAATTTATTAATGCCATTGAACATATGACCTTTAATGCAAAACAGGCTTTGAAAAAAGGCCAGGAAGTTTTATATATAACAGAACGCTGCGTCTTTCGGTTGGAAGAAGATGGCCTGGTTCTCATCGAGTATGCTCCGGGAATCGATGTTCAAAAAGATATTATTTCAAATATTGAGTGCAACGTAAGGATAGCTGACGATTTAAAGCTGATGGACTCAGAGCTTTTCAATGAAACTAAAACTGATATGGTTATGGAGAAGGTTTGAAAGGGTGGACTAAGTGAAAGTAGATTACATTTACGAGACAGAGGTACTCGTTGTTGGAGGCGGGGGAGCTGCAGCAAGAGCAGCTCTTTCTGCAGCAGAGGCAGGGGCTAATGTTCGAATAGCGGTAAAAGCAAATTGGTTAAGTGGAGGGTCCACCGCAACGGCATTTTCTGAGTTGTTAGCGATTGCTGCTGCTATCGGTCATGCAGATGAACGAGATCACCCGGAAATTCATTATGAAGATACTCTTGATGCTGGAAGAGGGTTTATTGATCCGGAACTTGTCTGGACATTTGCTTCTGAAGTGCCGGATCGCATTCAAGATCTTATCGATATTGGATTGAACTTTGATAGACAAGAAAATGGAAAGTTGGTACAGGGCATGAGTGACTTTGCAACATATCCAAGAACATGCAGAGTTAACGGTGTAACAGCCCGCCATATTTTAGTTGCCCTGGCAAAACAAATAAAAAAGAAGGATGTTCCAATTGATGAAAATATGATGGTATTTAAATTATTGACAGATCATAATCAAAGCATAACAGGTGCACTAAGTATTAACAGAAATACGAAAGAAATTACACTGTATAAAACACCCTCTGTGATTCTTGCGTGTGGCGGAGCACACCACATTTACAAGTACGCAGTTGGAACGCCAGATATGACAGGTAATGGATATGCAATGGCTTATGAATTGGGAATTCCTCTGGTCAATATGGAGTTTATCCAAATTGGGCCTGCGGCAATAAAACCTTCTATGACTCTTCTTTCAGGACCCGTATGGAAAACCAAGCCGATTTTGACAAATGGAAAAGGTGAAAATATTCTTGAAAAATATGTACCCCCTCACATATCCATTGATGAAGTTTATAACAAGAAGGTTTTTCCGTTTACAATTTCAACTCCTGCCTATTACCTAGATACCTCGATTCAGAAGGAAATCGAGCGAAATCCTACTCCGAATGGCGGTGTATGGGGCATTATGCCTCCAGGATCTGAAAGTATAGTAGAAGAAAAAATGCCGAAAACATATGGAGTCTTGAAATCGAAAGGAATCGATATATATAAGGCCCCATTTGAGGTAGCTCTTGTTGCCCAGTGTATGAATGGCGGAGCGTTAATTGAAAGTCCGGATGGCACAACTAAAGTCTCCGGTTTATTTATTGCAGGAGAAACAGCTGGGGGCTTACGTGGTCCGGATCGCCCTGGAGGAAATTCGTTAGCTGAAGGTCAGGTTTTCGGTCATCGGACTGGCAAGGCGGCGGCTTCACATGCCAAAAAGAAAGTGGCGGAGATGAAAATTGAAAAAGAAACTCAGGCTGTATTAACAGAGCTTAATAACTGGATTAATAGCAGTAACGGAGAAAAACAAGTTCATAAAGCCATTGCCTCCCTTAAAGAAACGATGTATAAAAACTGTCTAATTATTCGTAGTGAAGAGCGCTTGGACAATGCACTACAGAAAATCAATGAACTGCAAAGATCTCTAGAAGTGGGAGAATTTTATATTAATAGGGATAATTTATTTATGGCTATTGACTTTCGACATATGCTTATAACGGCTAAATCCATTGTATTATCGGCACTGACACGTACAGAGAGCAGAAGCTGCCACTACCGTGAGGATTATCCGGAAAAGAATGATTCAGAGTGGATAAAAAGTATTTATGCGATTCAAGAAAACGGTGAAATGGAAGTACGGACACGACATTGGCCAAAAAAACGAAAAAACGAAAAAAGCGAACTAAAGCTATGAGTGTAAATATTTCGATTGATGAGGGAATAGCGCATGTCATATTGGAAAACCCTCCTTTAAACCTTCTATCGAATAAGGTCAAGCTTGAGATTAAGCGAGCTTTTCAATCCCTTGCCAGAAATGAAAATGTTAGAGTTGTTTTATTCGATACCATTGGAGACCATTTCTGTTGTGGAGCAGATTTAAAAGAGTTTCCTGATCGTATCAAAAAAAATACAGCGAAGGATGCATGGATCGATGGGCATGAAATGCTACAGACTGTTATGAATGTCCCACAGCCCTCCATCGTGTGTGTAAAAGGCAATGCCTTGGGTGGAGGTGCTGAATTGGCCAGTGCCTTTGATATCAGATTGTTTGCAGATGATGTTTCATTTGGATATCCGGAAGTAAGCCGGGTTGTTTTCCCAGGTAACGGCGGAATGGAGCGGTTTATTCAACTCTTGGGAGAAGCGAATGCAGCCTATTTATTTTTAACTGGTGAACGAATGACGGCCAACGAGTTATTAAGAATTGGAATGGCCAATAAGGTAGTAGAAAGAAGACAATTAGAATCAGAAGGAAAGAAAATAGCTCATCTGCTGGCCACTTATTCATACCCTGCGATTCAAACAATAAAAAAAGCTATTATTGCCTGCAGAGAAAGTGATCAATTTTTTCAAAAAGGAATGTATGAATTTGCTTCACTTCATAGTACAGAGGATATCAAAGAATCAATCAATGCTTTTTTTGAGAAAAGAACGCCTTCATATCAACATAAATAAGGTAAAAAGCTAATTTTCAAAATGGGAGGGTAGAAAAATGAATTTGGGTTTTAGGGTGTTTCCAGTTGAAAAGCGTGTCGATCAGGCAATTGTAGAACAATTTAGAGATATTGTAACGCCTCACATAAGTGATAATATGAGCCGTATGCATTCCGCAGGAGCTGAATTACGACCATACCATAAAGAAGGAAAATTGGTTGGAACAGCAGTTACTGTTAAAACGCGGCCAGGTGATAATTTAATGGTGCATAAAGCAATAGACCTGGCACAACCCGGAGAAGTTATTGTGGTTGATGCAGGAGGAGATACAACAAACGCGATTGTCGGTGAGATAATGCAAAGAATCGCAAAGAAAAATGGTATTGCTGGATTTGTTATAAATGGCGCTATTCGTGATTCACTAGCATTCAAGAGTGACACATTCCCAATTTATGCTAAAGGAGTTACTCATCGAGGACCATATAAAGATGGACCGGGTGAAATTAATGTACCTATCGCTCTTGGTGGAATGGTTATTAATCCAGGAGATCTTATTGTTGGGGATGAAGATGGTCTCGTTGTTATTCCAATAGAGGAAGCGGAGGAAGTTTTGACTAAAGCAATGAAAATGGCTGAAAAAGAGAAAGAAATTTTTGAAGCTATCGAACTGGGCGCAGTGGATCGAAAATGGGTTGATAACATATTGCAGGAAAAAGGGTGTGAATTTTTTGCAACGTCTAAGGTAATCGAGAGTGGTGTAAGTAAATGAAACCAAAAGTATATATAACCAGGAAGTTACCTGAGGAAGTTTTAAAGCCACTTATTGAAACTTGTGACATTCAAATGTGGGAAGAAGAAGACATTCCTGTTCCGTATGAAGTTTTAGAAAAAGAAATTCAACGTGTTGATGGATTGCTCTGTTTATTAACAGAGAATATTAATGATGACTTAATAGATAAAGCAAAAAAACTAAAAATTATCGCGAACATGGCAGTCGGTTTCAATAATATTGATATAAGCAGCGCAACAAAGCGGGGGATTATGGTCACGAATACACCCGGGGTATTAACAGAAACAACAGCAGATCTAACATTCGCCCTTTTAATGGCCACCGCTCGCCGTTTAGTAGAGGCATCGAAATATTTGAAAGATGGGGAATGGAAAACCTGGTCCCCAATGCAGTTGACCGGCCAGGATATATACGGCGCTACTTTAGGAATCATTGGTTTAGGCAGGATTGGGGAAGCACTTGTGAAAAGGGCGAAAGGCTTTGATATGAAGATACTCTACTTTAATAGAAGCCGGAAGTACGAAAAAGAAGAGCAGCTGGACATCGAGTTTGCTTCACTTGAACGCTTGCTGGCACTATCTGATTTTGTTTGTATAATGACGCCATACACTCCAGAAACACACCATTTAATAGGGGATCAACAATTGTCTATGATGAAAAAAAATGCTGTCCTGATTAATACTGCACGAGGAGGCATCGTGAATGAGGAAGCATTATTTCAAGCGTTAAAAAACAAGGAGATTTGGGGAGCCGGCATCGATGTTTTTGAACAAGAACCGGTACCTTTAAACCATCCCCTTTTAACTTTACCTAATGTTGTCACTCTGCCTCACATCGGAAGTGCAAGCATTGTAACCAGAATGAAAATGGCGGATCTTGCAGTAACCAATTTGCTTCAAGGTCTGCATAATTCAATTCCAAATAACTTGATCAATAAAAGTGAGCTTAATAAGATTTAAACTAAAGAGATTGTCAATATAAAGCAAGATAGAAATTACCCACATCAGCAGCTTTTTCCATATTCGATAACAGGATTGTTAGCAAAAAAATAGGCATACAAAAGGACCAAAAAATCGGTCCTTTTGTTGTGAAGTATCAAATTAATATTCAACACAGACTATTAACCCCAATTTCGACTCAGCAGGGTTCTTAAGCCAAGATACAGCAATGCAAGAGAGAAAACGATGATTGCAAGTGCTCCGATAATATTGAATAAAGGTAGTAATCCCGTTAGAAAAGATACTGCCGGAACTTTTAAAAGTGCAAATCCAGCCAGAATGCCGGCTAAAAACAATAATACTGTATTGTTCATGATCTCACCCCTTTCTTAATAGTGATTGTCGGCAATTCATTTGGAATAGCGACAACAGCTTGTCAGAAGTGAAACTGGCCTCAGGAAAACTAATGGTATGTCCATATTGTAAAAGGGTTAGAGAAATATGGGAGTTTCCAGGCTTCACTGTACCATAGTATATGAAACAGTCTTTACTAATGTCCCATTTTTCCAGCCTATTTTTGTAAGGGTTTTCAATTGATTGTGGATAGTCGGAATACACAAAAATCATTCTCGGTCAGATCGTTACTTGTTTTGAAGAAATCAATTGTACCAGTATTTCTCTTGTGTAATTCTTTCTTTTTTGATACATTTTTTCGAAGAGGATGTTTTATTGAAGCGCTTGGCTTCTGATTAAGGACAGAAGGGGTAGAGCCGTCGATCAAAGCAATCAGCATGGTTAAATGACCTAAAGCTGATGAATATACTTACTCACCAAAGAAAAATCCTTTTGTGAATCACAGGGAAAAAAAGAGGAGGTTATAACATGAGTGAGTGCAATGTCGATCATTCTCATGACGATGTCAAAAATAAATTTGCGTCACAGTCTGAATATTTGCCGAAAGAAATCACGGAGTTATTTTCAAAATTTTTAGCTGAAGAGCATACGCAGGACATCCTGAATAATGTGTTCCATTTACTGAAAAAATACGATCTTGCAGATGAACAAGACAAGCAAGAGCGAAATCGCAGACTAGAGTTAATTTTAAGAAATGTGTAATTCGCGGAACAGTTTGGATGTTAAATAATTTTTGTGTGCAAGGATGCAGCCTGCCATATTGAAAGGATGAACTCGTTGTTTAAGTCAAAACTCCATTTTTGGACATTAGAAATTTTGCTTCTTTTAATTATTGTTTATGTTTCAACGAAAATTTCCTTTTTATTTGAACCAATTGTCGTTTTTGCTTCGACTTTGTTTTTTCCAATTATCATTACAGGTTTTTTGTATTTTCTATTAAATCCCGCTCTCGTTTTGCTGCAGAAGGCTAAAATCCCAAGAACGCTGGCGATCGCGATACTGTACATTCTATTTATTGGTTTAATAGCGCTTGTGGTCGTCCTTGTTGCGCCTGTCATATCCAGGCAGGTTACCGCGTTATTCAATGATTTGCCAATGTACGTTGCGCAAACGAGAAACGTGATTGATAATTTAGCTGATTCAAAGCAATTTCAATGGTTTATGACACAGGATTACGTGCCTATTGAAAATATCGAAAACGCGATTATCAATTTTGCCAATACTTTGCCGGATAAACTGACAAACGGGATCTCAAATGTGTTCGGTGTGCTTGCGAATATCACGATCACGATTGTTACTGTTCCGTTCCTATTGTTTTATATGTTCAAAGACGGCAAGAACTTTCCCCAGGCGCTTGTAAAATTTTTGCCCGCAAGCTATCGGCAGGAAGCGTTAAATACTTTAAAAGACACAAATGAAACACTTGCTGCTTATATTCAGGGGCAGGTGACAGTCGCCTTATTTGTTGGTACGATTGCCTTTATCGGCTATTTGATCATTGATTTACCTTATGCGCTTGTATTCGCGTTGATTGTTGCCGTTACAAACATCATTCCGTATGTTGGACCTATTTTGGGCGGCGCACCTGCTGTTGTGATTGCTTTGTTTGATTCTCCTACGAAAGCGATTCTTGTTGTAGTCGTAATCGCAATCGCGCAGCAAATTGAAGGGAACGTCTTATCCCCGCTCATTCTCGGCAAACGGCTTGATACCCATCCGGCGACAATTATTATTTTACTGCTTGTAGCCGGTAATCTTGCAGGCGTATTGGGAATGATTTTAGCCATTCCGTTCTATGCGGTTACAAAAACGATTGTTTTAAATACGATTCGTTTTTTGAGAGCGCGAAAAATGTACTTGGAGAACGAGAACATTACGTAATAAAAGCTAAAAACCATGTCGTTAAAAATAAAACGGCATGGTTTTTTTATAAGGTCATTACTGTACGAGTCTGTTTGCATTCATAGGTTTACATTCATTAGCAAATACTGAACATATTCGAACACGTAAAGGTGATTAATGTATGCATCTCTTTTTGATTGTTTTTGTAATAACAGCTGCTTTTATTTGGGGTGATTGGAAAAACTGGTACTCTTACTATCCAACGATGCTTTTTGTAGCCTTGGCCAGCATTCTTTACAATCTCCTTGCGGCTAACTACTGGTTATGGAAGTATGAACCGATACCCCAATTCAGCTATATCATTACCGATCTTGCCTATTCTTTTCTTGTCCTGCCGGGAGCTACGATTTTATATCTATCACATATCATCGGAAAAGAGTCAAAAAAAAAGGTTTTTTATATTTTTAAATGGGTTATATGTAGTTCTATTGTCGAATCGATTTATTATCATTTCGACATGATCCATTATTTTCACGGTTGGAATGTATATTATTCGTTGATGTTTTATACGGTCATGTATACGATCATTTATATTCATTTTCGCAAACCGCTTTTAGCAATTGCATTAAGTATCCCGTTTACGGTCTTTTTGATTTTCTTTTTTGACGTTCCTGCTGGTACACCAATCGAACTAAGATAAACGGTAAGCTTTCCTGATCATTTCAAGCAAAGGACTAACAGGTGGTGTAAATGGCACATAATGTGGAATATAAAAAAATCCAGGAATACCAGGATGTGATCGATGCAATGGGCAAAGCCTATTTCGCTGATTATAGCTTATTTGAGCCTCACTGGTGGTTCTTGCTCGCCGCTACTTTTATCCCATGGATTGTCTGGTGGAAAATAGTCGACAGGGGACGGCTGCTCGAAATTTTGCTTCATGGCTTGTTATGGTCGAGCATCGCATCTTTGCTTGATGAGCTTGGGTCAACGTTCGGATTCTGGGAGTATCCTAAAGGACTGGTTCCAATTAAACACACACTAATATCAGCTGACATCGGCGTAATTCCAGTCGCTTATATGATTATATATCAATTTTTTCCAAATAACTGGCCGTTTTTTTTCGCTAATCTCGGCTTGGCATTTGTGTTTTCCTTTATTATTGAGCCTATCTTTATGCATTATGATTTGTTAAAACTAAATATCGGTTGGAGCCATTTTACCTCGTTGATCGTCTTCAGCGTTCTCGGATTGTCAATCAGGTGGTTGACACGGCTGATCATAAAGAAAGCAAAATAAATGAATGATGAGCCATTGTCGGAACTGTGTCGTACAATGGCTTTTTTCGTATTTTCCTGCATCCTTCGAGCCGAAACTGGAATATGACTTACGGAAAACTCCCACAAAATGATATTGAAAAAATAATTATTTTGTGTAAAATCGCACTAAAAAAATCATTTGATTTTAATATGCATGAAGTCAGAGAACGACTTCACCGTCCGGCCCTGCGACGTACAGGACGTACTAGTGCCGGCATTCGGCGATTGACGTGTGGCGCTTTTTAGTCGGCCAGCGCTTGTCGGGTGGACAAGGAGCTTACGCATTTGTTATATTTCGTTGCCTTAAGTTATAGAACCTCCAAAAGTCTTTCACAATCACTTTTACAACCGAGTAAAGTGGAATGGCGATCAAAATTCCAATAAAGCCATAGATGGAACCGGCAACCAGAAGCAGGGTGATGACCGTCAGCGGATGAAGATTCAATCGATTGCCCATCACTTGCGGCGTGACGAGATTCCCTTCAAGCTGCTGTACGATGATTAACACAATGATAATTTTCAGCGCCATGAATGGATCATTGAGAAGCCCGACACACAAAGCGGGGATCACCCCGATTAAAGGCCCGAGAAATGGAACGACCGTTAAAAACATTGCGAACAGGGCGAGGATTAACGCATAATCGAGACCAATGATTAAGTAACCGATATACATCAAAACGCCGTCCGTAAAAGCGATCAAAAATTGGCCTGTGATATAAGTAAACAACGTTTTATCGACGTCTTTTAAAATCCGCTCTCCTTCATGCTTAACATCGTCAGGTATGAACCTGAGCAGAAAAGGTATCAGCTTGTCGTCATCCTTTAAAAAATAAAAAACAATGAATGGAACAATCACGAGTACGGTAGCGACGCTTGTGATCGTTGAAATCAGCGTCGCAATATTTCGAGTCATGGAGCTTAAATATTTTAAGGCCCGTTGTTCGATATCATCTGCAGAAAACATCCCAAAGTTATTTTCTTCCACTATTTCTTTCGATTCCTCAGAGAAATCCTTTAGCTTTTCCGGAAACTGCTCAGAAAATTGCTGAACTTGTTCTCCAATAATTGCTCCGGCAAAATAAACAAACGCATAGCCGATGCCAATGATACATAAATAAACGAGAGCGATACTAACCGTTTTATGGATATACTTTGAAAGCGATCTGACAACCGGCCGCAAAATATAATACAACAGCCCGGAAATAAGGATTGGGAAAAATATTGTGGCAATCGTCTTTTGAAAGGGCCAGATAAAATAATCAATTTTTCCAAACATAAAAATAATCAATAAAGCAAGTAAGACGGCAGCCCCATATTTAAAAAATGGCTGACGGATCCACATAAGAATTCCCCTCCCTGAACTGAAATCTTTCTTTCTTTAATTCCTGAAAAACACCTCAATTAAACAAAAAGAAAAAGAGCGGTCGCATTTATTAAATATAGATAATTTTCAGAAAAATTAGTTGACTTTTAAATATTTTCAAGTTATCTTTGTTTTAAACAGTGTATAACACAAATATCACATTACGATTTATTAACGTCATACAAAAAGAACTTACGATTGATGATTTGGCTTATCTTATCGAACGTCATTAAGGAGGGAAGAATTTGATTA
Organism: Bacillus sp. V33-4; assembly: GCF_002860225.1. NCBI lineage: Bacteria > Bacillati > Bacillota > Bacilli > Caryophanales > Bacillaceae > Bacillus > Bacillus sp. V33-4. The sequence goes on along the minus strand of NZ_PGVC01000009.1, from coordinate 25,516 downwards.
TCGATTCGATTGAAACGGCCACTCGAACGGAAATAAGATCCCTTCAGCAAAAAAGGCTGAAAAAAACAACAGAAAGAGTTTACCAACATGTTCCGTTCTATAGAAAAAAGTTTAATGAAAACGGTTTCAATCCTGAAAGAAACCTGGGTCTGGATGATATGGTAGATCTGCCTTTTACGACCAAAGCAGATTTGCGAAAAGGGTATCCGTTTGGCTTGCTTGCTGTTCCGAAAACCGAGCTGGTTCGTCTTCATGCTTCCTCAGGTACAAGCGGGAAACCGACCGTTGTCGGCTATACGAAACATGATATCGAGATGTGGAGCGAAATTGTCGCCCGCTCGATTGCCACTGCCGGGGGAGAACCAGGGGAAATTCTCCATAATGCCTATGGTTATGGTTTATTTACAGGCGGGCTTGGTCTCCATTACGGGAGTGAAAGATTGGGGATGGTCACGGTTCCGATTTCAGGGGGAAACACGCAAAGGCAAATCATGCTGATTGAAGATTTCCAGCCAACGGTTATCTGTGGGACACCATCCTATGTGTTAAATATTGCTGAAACAATGGAAGAGATGGGGAAAAATCCAGCAGCAACGTCACTGCGTTATGGGATCCTCGGGGCCGAACCATGGTCAGAGGAAATGCGCCGTAAAATCGAAGAGAAGCTGGCTATCAAGGCATGTGATATTTATGGGTTAAGTGAAGTGATTGGGCCGGGGGTGGCGATCGAATGTCATAAAGAGCAAAATGGCCTCCATATTGCCGAGGATCACTTTTATGCCGAAGTGATTGACCCTGAAACACTTGAGCCTCTTGCCGATGGTGATGACGGTGAGCTTGTATTTACGAGCTTAACAAAGGAAGCTTTTCCGGTTATCCGCTATCGGACAGGCGACGTTGCTTCATTAAATAAAGAAAAGTGCCGATGCGGCCGGACAACGGCCCGGATGTCGAGAATAAAGGGGCGGATCGATGATATGCTCAATGTGAATGGGGTGAATGTATTTCCTTCAGAAATTGAGCACTGCATGTTAAAGATGAAAGAGCTGGCGCCCCATTATCAAATTCATATGCTGCAAAAACGTTCTTTTAAAGTACTGGAGCTTCACGTCGAGATAACTGAAGAGTGCTTTAAAGCTATCGATTTTGACCTGGCCCATGACAAGATACGCCAGTTAGAGCAAAAACTTAAGGCCGCTTTGAAAAGCAGCTGCCTGATTGCAATGGATACGGTCATCCGGGAACCAAAGTCGATCCCCCGCTCAGAGGGAAAGGCGCTCAGGGTTATTGATCGAAGGAATGAGCAGGGTAATTTTGCACTTTAGCAAATGTCGGAATCGATAACTGGAGGTGGCAAATTTGGAAGAAACGGTTTCATTTGAGTGTTTATCAGAACAGCAAAAATACGAGCTTTTTATGGAACGGATAGAAGCAGGCGAAAAAATCGAAGCGGACGATTGGATGCCCGATGAGTATCGAATGACCTTAATTAAGCTGATTTCAATGCATGGGATCAGCGAAATAATGGGGGCGCTTCCCGAAAAAGAATGGGTGCCGAAAGCGCCGACCTTGAAGCGCAAGCTTGGCATTATGGCAAAGGTTCAGGATGAAATGGGCCATGGCCAGCTGCTCCTCCGCGTCACTGAAGATTTAATGAAGCCACTTGGAAAAACACGTGAAGATATTATGAATGATCTGTTTAGCGGTAATCTAAAATTCCATAATGTTTTCCATATGGAAGCACCGACCTGGGCGGACGCAGGCCTGATCGGCTGGCTCGTTGACGGCGCTGCCATTATCACGCAAACGAATATGCTCAGCGCTTCTTACGGTCCATATGCCCGGGCTTTAAAACGCATCTGTGCAGAAGAAGTTTTTCACGCCCAGCATGGGGAGGCGATTATTATGGCGCTCGCCGAGGGCACGAAAGAGCAACGCGAAATGGTTCAAGCGTCAATCAACCGCTGGTGGGAAGCTTTGCTGATGTTTTTTGGGCCCGGGGATGCTTCAACGACCGGGACCTCGAAACAGGATATCACGATCAAATATAAAATTCGCACAAAAACAAACGAACAGCTTCGCCAGGACTTTTTCTCAAAATATATTCCGAGAGTGTTGTCACTCGGCTTAACGGTACCGGATGAGACGATGTTTTTCGATAATCAAGCAAACAAATGGATTTATCAGCAGCCTGATTGGGCCCGCTTTAAGCAGATTGTTAAAAACAACGGACCAAAATCGCAGGAACGGCTAAAGCTGCGCCGCAAATCATATGAAATGAATTCATGGGTCCGTGAAGCGTTGGGCAGCGGGAGCTAATGTCATTGAAGGAGGGGGTTTTTTTGGGCAGTGAAGGTTTTTACCAGGAATACGAAGTGTTTAGCAAAAGAAATGATGCATCGCCGATTCAGTATCAGTTTTCTTTATTGGCGCCGAATGAAGAGCTCGCTTTGATTATGGCTCAAGAAAATTTTATGAGGAGGGAGCCTGTTTCAGATATTTGGGTCGTCAAACGCTCATATATTAGAAAGATGACCGCTCCAGAACGGCAATCATTGCAGCGCATCGACAACAAAGATTATCGAAATACAAAAGGATACGGCTATTTAAAAAAGAAATGGCGTCAATATGAGCAGGGGATGCTCGATGAGAAGGAAATATTATCATGGGGAGGGGAGCACGATCGTGAAAAAGCTTAACTCAGCTGAAGCACTTGAGAATCCATCTTATAAAGACTCTTTGGCTGAATTGCTGTATCAACTGGCAGATGATGATTTTATTCTCGCTTATAGAGGATCGGAATGGCTTGGACTTGCTCCCCATATTGAAGAGGATGTCGCTTTCTCATCGATTAATCAGGACACGATGGGCCATGCAGCCATGTATTATCAGCTGCTTGAGGATCTTGGTGAAGGCAGCGTTGACGCTTTGGCCCACGTCCGTACACCCGAACAGCGCCGCAATGCTATTTTATTGGAAATGGCGAATGGACCGGGCGATTATTTAAGAGAACCTGATTATGATTGGGCATTTGCCGTTGTCCGCCATTATTTCTATACGGCAGCCAAAAAAATCAAAATCAATTCTTTGAAAAACTCAAGCTATCAGCCTTTGTCCGAAACGGCGGTAAAGATTAGTATGGAACTTTATTATCATCAGCTCCATTGGAAAACATGGTTTGAACAGTTGATGCTCGCCGGCGGTGAAGCAAGATCGAGAATGGAGCAGGCCACTACAATCGTAATGGACGATTTCGGCGGATTGCTCAGTCTTGGTAATAAAGGTGCTGAAATCGTGCGTCACGATTTGATAGATTCGGAGGAAATCTTGCAAAAGCGGTGGAAAGACGCGATGAAACCCGTTTTTGACTCTGTCAATCTACAGATTCCCACCCGTTTTCCCATGAAACACGGAGATGGACGAAACGGGGTTCATACTGATGATCTCACCAAGGCCATTTCTACTCTTGGGGAAGTATACCACTTTGATCCAGCCGCAAGCTGGTAAAGGAAGGATGACCGTGAAGGACAACAATCAAGAAATAGTTAATGTCCATACCCTCGAAGAAAGAGTTTCGGAAGCGCTTTATTTTGTAAAGGATCCGGAAATAGATGCGATTTCCATCATTGAACTTGGCATGCTTGAAAAATTGGAGGTGCTGGACAACAGAGTCAAACTCCAGTTACTGCCGACATTTATGGGCTGTCCGGCTCTTGATATTATTAAGAACAATATCGAAAAAGCATTATCTGGGCTGTCGGAAGAAGTCGAAGTGGAGGTTCAATTTATCTATCATCCTCCGTGGACATCGGCAAGGGTTTCAGAAGCTGGAAGGCAGAAGTTAAAGGAATTCGGAATCGCGCCTCCACCGAAAGTGTTCGGTCCGGATGGAAGCTGGAGCGTCAATTGCCCGTATTGTGATTCCGAATACACATCAATTGACAATCTCTTTGGCCCGACTGCCTGCCGGAGTATCCTATACTGCAAATCTTGCAAAAATCCTTTTGAGGCAATGAAGCCGGTATCCACGCTGATGTAAAGATTGGCTATAAATCTATTTAATTAAAGGAGATGGAATGATTGATTAAATTAATCGCTTTATACAAGCACCCGGAAAACAAGGAAGCTTTTGATGACCATTATTTTAATACTCATGCGCCGTTGACAGCCAAGATTCCCGGTCTGCGCGAAATGAAAGTAACGAAAATAATCGGCAGCCCGATGGGAGGGGAGGGCAAGTATTATTTAATGTGCGAAATGTTTTATGACGGTCCTGATGCATTCAAAGCGGCCATGAAAACAGACGAGGCCAAAGCTTCCGGAAAGGATGTTATGTCTTTTGCTGGTGATTTAGTTACGATGATGATCGGTGAAGAAGTAAATGAGTGAAGGCTATCAATTTATTGAAACCGGGATAAGCGAGCAGATCGGTATGATCACTTTAAATCGTCCGCATGTGTTAAACGCCCTGAATCGCACGATGATATTTGAAATATTATCGGTGATGGAGTCTTATGACCGGGATGACAATGTTCGTGTTATCGTGCTAAATGGAAGAGGGCGCGCCTTTGCTGCCGGGGCAGATATCGACGAAATGGCAAATGCCAGTTCGATCGACTTGGAGATGCTGAACCAGTTTACCGACTGGGACCGTCTCGCCTGGATTAAAAAGCCGATCATCGGGGCCGTTCACGGCTTTGCGCTCGGCGGTGCTTTCGAATTGGCTCTTTGCTGTGATCTTTTACTGGCTGCCGAAGGTGCTGAGTTCGGATTTCCCGAAGTCAATCTCGGGATTATGCCCGGTGCTGGGGGAACACAGCGCTTAACCAAGCTCGTCGGTAAAACAAAAGCGATGGAATGGTTGTTTACTGGGAAACGAATTTCAAGCCGAGAAGCGCTCCTGTACGGATTGATCAATCAAATTGTTGCCCCGGAGCTCTTGATCGAAGAAACGGTCAAGCTTGCCCGGCAAATCGCGCTGCAGCCGCCGCTGTCGATCAGGCTGATTAAAGAATCCGTTTTAAAAGCCGTCGATTATCCTTTATATGAAGGAATGCAATTTGAACGGAAAAATTTCTATTTGCTATTTTCATCAGAGGACCAAAAGGAAGGCATGAAAGCTTTCCAGGAAAAACGAAAGCCTGATTTTAAAGGGAGATAAGGGGTGGTACATACGATGTACAATACCGTAAGCTATGAGCTCCGTGGCCAAACAGCCTGGTTAACACTGAATCGTCCTGAAAAATTAAACGCTTTTACCGAAGAGTTAAACCGTGAGCTAAAAAAAGCCTTAAAGCAGGCCGGGGCAGATCCCGAAGTACGGGCGATTGTCATAACCGGTGCGGGGCGCGCTTTTTGTTCCGGCGAAGACTTGGGTGGTGTGACTGACGGCACAGACCATGGGGAAATTTTGCGAACCCGCTACAATCCGATGGTCATGGAGCTTGAAAAAGTCGAGAAGCCGGTAATTGCCGCCGTAAATGGAGTGGCCGCAGGCGCTGGACTTAGCCTCGCACTTGCCTGTGATTTCCGGCTTGCCTCTGATAATGCAAGCTTCATTCAAGCATTCATTCATGTGGGTCTCGTTCCAGACGCCGGAAATCTATATTACCTGCCGAAGCTCGTTGGCCATGCAAAAGCTCTGGAGCTGGCCGTGCTTGGTGACAGAATATCCGCTGAAGATGCAGCGAATATTGGACTCGTCACAAAAGTGATCGCTTCGGGTGAGTGGGAGGAGCAGGTCGCCATGTTTGCACGCCGGCTTGCCGCACTGCCTACTAAAGCGGTCGGCTTGATTAAGCGTAATTTAAAAGCAAGCTGGCAGTGCGGCATCGAGGAATTTTTGGAGAAGGATGCCCAGGCACAGCGGATTGCCGGGTTAACAGATGATCATAAAGAAGGTGTCAATGCGTTTACTGAAAAACGAAAACCAATTTTTAAAGGCTATTAAAAGGAGATGAATGGATGGAAACATTGAAGGAACAGAAATTTGCAGCGCTTGATACAAAGCGGGAATTTTATCAATTAATTATAAATGGCGAGCGAAAAGACAGCTTGAATGGAGGGGTTTATACCGTTATAAACCCGGCCACAGGTGAAAAGGCAGCCGAAGTCAGCAAAGCATCCATTGAAGATGCGGAAGAAGCCGTTCGCGCAGCAAGAAATGCGTTTGACCATGGCAATTGGCGCCATTTTCCCGTCAATAAAAGGTCCCGGACACTAAATAAAATTGCCGGTATTATGAGATCAAGATTTAACGAACTGGTAGAATTAGAGATTTTAAATACAGGAAAGTCGCTGGCAGCGGCCCAGGGCCAGGTGATGCAGGCCATTGAAGACTTTGAATTTTATGCCGGTGCGATAGTTGGCCACCGTGGTGCTGTCAACAGTATGCCCGGATCCTTTCAAAATGTAACGGAAAAGGAGCCGGTCGGCGTTTGTGCGCAAATTATTCCATGGAACTATCCGTTAATGATGGCTGCCTGGAAAATCGCCCCGGCGATTGCAGCGGGTTGTTCGGTAATTGTTAAACCAGCGTCTCCTACTCCGTTAACAGCACTTGTCCTCGGCGAAATCTGCATGGAAGCTGGTGTGCCGGCAGGTGTTGTGAATGTCGTACCGGGTGCCGGTTCTGACGTTGGAAATTTTTTAGTTGAGCATCGTGATGTAGATAAGGTGGCTTTTACCGGCTCTACAGCCATTGGTAAGGATATTATGGCGAAAGCCTCGCAAACTCTGAAAAGGGTCACTCTTGAACTTGGCGGGAAATCACCTAATATCATTTTTGAGGATGCAGATATTGATGCAGCGGTTGACGGCTCGCTTTTTGGAATTTTTTATAACAGCGGCCAATCTTGTGAAGCGCGATCACGCCTCTATGTTCATGAGCATGTGTATGACGAATTTATCGCTAAATTTATTGAAAAAACAAAACGGCTGAGACTTGGGAATCCATTCTCAAAGGACACCCATGTTGGTGCCATTATAAACCGGGACCAGTTGAACGTGATCGACGGCTATGTAAAGTCTGCCGTCGCTGATGGAGCAACCGTCTTAACAGGCGGCAAGGAAGCGAAAATAGACGGCTATGAAAACGGATTTTGGTATGAGCCGACAGTTATTATAAACGTTAATCACGAAATGGAAGCAGTAAAAGAAGAAATTTTTGGGCCGGTAGCGGTTGTGATGAAATTTAAAGATGAAAAAGAAGCGATTCACTTGGCGAATGACAGCCAATACGGGTTGGGATCGGCGCTTTGGACAAAAGATCATGCCAGGGCAACACGAGTATCGAAGCAAATCGAAGCAGGGATTGTCATGATCAATTGTCCGTTTTCAGCGTTCCCCGGAACGCCTTTTGGAGGCTATAAGCAATCAGGTTTCGGACGGGAATTATGCATTGAAACATTGGACCTTTATACAGAAACCAAAAGTATGATCTCGTATTATGGCAGCCGGCCGCTAAACCCGTTTGCCCTTTAGTGGACAGCTAGCTCCGCTTTAATGTGAGCATTATTTTGAGAGGGGGGCAATGGAGTTGAGGAATGTCGTTGTGATTGGATCAGGAGTGATGGGGAGAGGGATTGCCTATGTTTGTGCTGTAGGCGGTTTCCTGACTACACTCGTTGATATTAAAGATGAGCAGTTGAAAAATGCCGAGATTGAGATCATTGGAATTTTCAACAAATCTCGTGAACGGGGAAAACTATCCACGCAGGAAATTGACGAAGCGAAGCGTCGCTTAACCTTTTCAATTTGTCTCGTTCAACACGTTAAAGAGGCTGACTTAATCATTGAAGCGGTTCCGGAAGTTCTTGATATTAAAAAGACCATTTTTGAAGTAATTGACCAGCATGCTCCCGGGCATTGCCTGTTCGCCTCAAACACTTCAACAATGAGTCCTACAGAGATCGGCTCGTTTACGAAAAGACCTGAAAAAGTGATCGCGATGCATTTTTTCAACCCAGTCCATAAAATGGCCCTAGTTGAAATTGTCCGCGGCCTTGAAACGAGTGACGAAACAGTTGAAGCGATCCGCGCTGCCGCTGGAACAATGGGTAAGGAAACAGTTGTCGTCAATGAGTTTCCCGGTTTTGTGACAAGCCGCATTAGCGCGCTTGTTGGCAATGAAGCGTTCTACATGTTGCAGGAGGGTGTCGGCACAGCGGAGGACATCGATAAAGCGATTAAACTCGGGCTCAATTATCCAATGGGTCCATTTGAACTGGGCGATCTTGTCGGTCTGGATACCCGCTTACACAATCTAAAGTATCTATATGAAAAGTTGGGAGAAAAATATCGCCCGGCACCGCTTTTGGAGCAATATGTGAAAGCGGGACGCCTTGGACGCAAGACGGGAAGGGGCGTTTACGACTACCGGTTCGAGAACGAAAATAAGTTTGAGAATACGAATGGCAAAAAGCAAAAGGAATAGGCAGTTGTGTATGATCGTATAATTGATATTCCCATTTAAATGATCTAAAAACGTAGATGGCAGACTTGAGTCTCATAGTGCCGTCTACGTTTTTTTAATGTAGCTTAAATATTCATTCGGTCATCACATAAGCAAAATATGTGGGCCATAAGTTTGAATTTATTTACCTGCAATGAAAAATAGTTTTTCTTTAGCAAATTTTTGCAACATTAGCTGCAATGATTATTGTTTTGAATTTGTCTAAATACTTGCGTCATTATTCAACCGTTTTTGGAGTAAAACTGCAACAATGATGATTGTTCCTTTCACTGCACCGACTAAGAATGGAGGGACGCCTAATAGGTTCATTGAATTATTAATGATCCCTAGTGTTAGCGTTCCGAACACCGTGTTAATAATTTTCCCGCGTCCTCCTGACATGCTAGTACCACCAATTACTGCAGCTGCGATTGCATCCATCTCATAAGTACTGCCTGAAGATGCTGAATTGATGCTGCCTAAGCGTGAAGCCTCAATAATTGCAGCCAGACTTACTAATAGACCGGAAACGGTAAATACAATCACTTTGATTTTATTTACTTGAATACCAGAAAGCATTGTGGCTTTTTCGTTACTTCCGACAGCGTAAATGTGACGCCCTGTAGCGATGTATTTTGTGAAGAATCCGATCATGATACTCAGACCCAGCCAATAAATGATCGGCATGGGGATGATTCCAAATAAGTCAGTGTTTGATATGGAAATAAATGCTTGCGACACTTCGCCAGAGACCATTATGCCTCCACCGTTAAAGAAATATTGGGATATGGAGCGGTAGATGATCATTGTTCCAAGGGTTACGATAAATGCGGGAATGCTAAACTTTGAAACTAATCCACCGGTAATTGCACCACAAACAGAAGAAGTTGCAATCCCAGCAATAATACCTAAAACAATACTTTGGGTAGCATTGATGACGGAGATAGTAACCAAACCTGTCAGGGCAAGTTGTGAACCTACGGATAAATCGATTCCACCGATAATAATGATAAGCGTCATGCCTAAGGCAATAATGCCAATTATCGAGTTGTTGCGCAGTATATTAATGATGTTATTAGCATTCAAAAAAGTCGATCCGCAAGTAATAATGGCTATTATAAAAAGTGTGATTAATGCGATCAAAGCACTGTTTTGGCTTGGAAATTTTTTTAAGTCAATTTTTTGGTTAGAAGTCTTTTTAAGATTAACATTGGTTATCATAACTGATTCACCTTCTTCATCAAAGAGTACCACCTGTAGAAATCACCATAATTTTTTCTTCTGAAGCATTACTGCGATCGAATTCTGTTTTTATTTCCCCGTGATACATGACGTAAATACGATCACAAAGCATTAGAATCTCCTGTACCTCACTTGATAGCACCACAAAACTTACACCAGATTCTGCGAGTTTCATAATAATATTGTAGATTTCCAGCTTGGCTCCTACATCTACACCTTGGGTGGGATTATCTAAAATGACAAGCTTGGGATTGGATGCCAGCGCTTTAGCTAAGACTACTTTTTGCTGGTTCCCTCCAGAAAGTCTGGTAATAGGATCGTTCAAATTATTCACTTTAATGTTGAAATCTTTCATATATTTTTGGCTTAAAGCTAACTCTTTGCGCTTATCTACCCAAAAAAAAGTACGCAATTGCTTGAAAACAGCAAGTGCCATATTTTGTGCCACAGAAAGGTCCTTTACAATACCATTTTCTTTACGGTTGTTGGGAAGATAGGAGATGCCAAGTTCTTTCGCTCTTACTGTGGAATTCATCACTTCAGCTTTTCCATGGACATATATTTGTCCATCATAATGGGAGTTACAACCAAAAATTGTAGAAAACAATTCACTGCGCCCATCACCCAATAGCCCGGTGATTCCTACTATTTCACCTTTATGTACTTTTAAATTAACATTTTTAAATTCTTGTTTACGGCTGAGATTTTTGGTTTCAAGAATCACATCTCCGCGCTCTCTGGGTACATACAGCTCATCATATGTTAAGGATTTTCCAACCATATGCCTGGCTAAATCATTTTCTGTGATATCACTTGTTATATATCCTGCAGCAACAACAGAGCCATCACGCATTACGGTATAGTCATCACAAATTTTCATGACCTCATTTAACTTGTGCGAAATAAAAATAAAACTGACGTTTTGCTCTTTTATTGAATCCATTATTTGAAAAATATGTTCTATTTCTGCCTCATTTAATGAAGCAGTCGGTTCATCCATGATGATCACTTGAGCATTTTGCATAAGTGCTCTTGCAATTTCAATAACTTGCTTATTGGAAGCGTTCAGCTCACTTACAAGGGTATTGGGGTCTAAGTCGACTCCCATGCGGTTCAGGATTTGATTTGCAGTATCGTACATAACCTTTCTATCTATCAGAATGCCTTTTTTTCTTTCTCTGCCTAAAAAAAGATTTTCATAAACATTTAGTTCATTGACTAGAGTAAGCTCTTGATGAATAAATAAAATACCGTGCCCCGCAGCACTTCCAGGGGAGTAAACATCTACTTTATTACCATTAATATAGACATCTCCCGCATCACCGTTGATGACGCCGCCCAAAATGTTCATTAATGTCGTTTTTCCAGTGCCGTTTTCACCTAGTAACGCGTGTATTGAACCTTTTTTTAAATTGAAATTGACACCGTGAAGCACTTTATTAGAATGAAAAGATTTTTCAATGGCTTTCATTTGTACGATATAGTCTGACATTATCCAGCACTCCTAACAATCAAAGTATGGAGTATAAGTAAAAGTTATACTCCATACCGTTTCGTTTTAGACAGTTAATAAGGGGAATTCTCGTCTAACAGGTCAGATACATTTTCACTTGTAACAATAGTTGGCGGGATAATTGTATCTTTTTCAACAGTTTTTCCTTCAACAAGATCCACTGCTGCCTGTATGGCATCTTTAATCATGTTCGGACTGTAAGTAGCAGTAAATAGCTCAGGTACGGTTGATTTAGCAATTTTGTTGAAATAAGACTGGCTGCCTCCAGCGCCAGATACATATTTAATGTCTGTGCGCTTTGCATCTGAAATCGCTTGCAAAATTCCAAGCGAAGATTCGTCGTCAATTGAGAAAATGGCATCCAGATGATTATTGGCCACCAAAGCATCAGTTGCCGCTTTTAAACCGGATTGTTGAGTAAAATCGCTAGCTGTTATATCTTTTAAAGAAATGTTTGGGTATTTTTCCTTCATAACAGCCTTAAAAGCCTCAACACGTTCTGTACTGACTGAACCGGAAGAAGGTACATTTAATACCGCAATTGAACCCTCACCATTAAGTTTTTTACCGAGGTAATCTGCACTGTCCGATCCAATCCCATCGTTGTCACCTGCAACATATGCAGAATAATCGGCAGCTACCTTGCGGTCAAACACAACTAATGGGATTTTTGCATCAACAATTTTTTGTGCCGCAACTGAAACCTCATCTGAGTGAGGCAGTAACACAACTGCGGAGCTGCCAAGATTAATCATTTCATCAATCTGATTCGCTTGTTCGTTTGCATTTTTGGAAGTAACAATTTTATAACCAGTACCATCTTCTAAACCAAGTTCTTTGCTCTTTTGCTCTGCAAAATAAGCGATACCAGCCATCCAACCGTGGTCTGCAGATGGGACAACAATTGCCAGGGGACCGTCCTTTCCTTTTTCAGCGGATGAATTTGATTTCTGCACAGGACTTGCCCCGCCACATGCTGTGAGTGTAAGGGCTACCAAAAAACACAAGATCAAAGCAAGTAAAATTTTTCTCATTTCTGTTCCTCCTACTATTTTTATAGTTTTGAAAATGCAAAAAAAGAGTCTGGTCAACCGAATTTTTATATATTTGCGCAAATTTTAACAACTTTGCTCATATTATGCTATATCAATACAACCGAGTCAATATGAAAATAAAAAAATATATTTTCATGGAGAGCGAGGAGTTATGTTTATTTAAAAATATAGGAAATGATTGTGCTCAGGTAATACAGAGATAACTTCCTTTCTATATCATTGCGATAGTGAGTGGTAAATGCGAAAACATAGAAGCGCAGAATTAAATTGTTACGAATTCCTGAAGTAAAAATATTAGTGTTATTTTTCTATTAAGTTTCCTTTATAAAATTAACAAATTAGATACAAGTAGAATAATATGCTGAAATTGATGAAAAATTGTATTGACACCATAAAATGGCGGTGCTAAACTCAGGATTGTAAGCGTTTTACGCAAATATAGTAAAACTTTTGCGTAAAACTTGTAAATTTCCCTCATAGAATCAAAGTTTTTTAGCAGCATTGAAAAGTGCAATTGGATTATTTCTATGTGAAAGGAGTATTTTAAAATGAATGTAGGTTACATGACTAATGCATTTGGCCCACTGGTTGGTGCTGGTGGCGGGGTCACTTCTGTCAAAGATGTCCGCTATGTCACGATGGGTGATGATGAAGAAGCTATTAAGGAGATTACCTCAATAGGTTTTAATCAAATCGAAATTTTTGATGGTAATCTTTCCAATTACGCAAACGAACCAGAAAAATTCACGGAATTGTTGGAAAAATACAAAGCTTCACTACTTGGCGTTTATATTGGCGCGAATTTTATATATGAGGATGCGCTGGAGGATGAACTTGATCGGATTGAAAAAGTAAGCGCTCTCGCGTCAACATTTGGCGCAAAGCATATCGTACTTGGTGGAGGAGCAGTTCGATCTAAAGGGATTTTAGATTCAGATTTTACTCTGCTTGCAAAAGCATTAGATAAAGCAAATGATGTAGTGAAAAAATATGGATTAATCGCCAGCTATCATCCACACCTTGGCTCAATGGTAGAAACACCAGAACAAATTCATAAGCTTTTTGCTTTAACAGATATTCCTTTTTGCCCGGATATTGCCCATCTTGTGGCAGGAGGAGGGAATGCGCTCGAGTTAATTAAACAATATTATGAGAGGATCCATTACGTGCATCTTAAAGATCTGAAAGAAGGGGCGTTTGTACCACTTGGTGCAGGTGAGATTGACTTAAAGTCAATCATTACATTCTTAAAAGAGAAAAATTTTGCTGGTGATTGGTTAGTAGAAATTGATGGGTATTCAGGTTCACCAACCGAAGCTTGTGAAACATCTTACAATTTTTTGCAAGGGATTCTCTACTCGTCCCATAGCCGGGCATAGTATGTTTTACAACTTAATCTGTAAAGGAGATGAAAATAAAGTAGACTGACTGACATTCGGGGCCCCTAACTTTGAGCTAAGTAGCTATTTCTGTAATAACGGAATAGCTCTCCTTAAAGAGACTAGTTTTAATAGTATCAGGTTATATATTGAGCTATTAAAACCAGTCTCAACAAAGGGTACATAATGATTGGAATGAAAACGTTTCCTAATAGAATGATCCTAATAAATGTACGGGGGAGTTTAAATGATGAAAAAATTAAGTCTGCTCTTATTGGCCGCAATTATGATTGTAGGTATTGCTGGATGTGGCTCAGATACCGCCAATACTGAAAAACAAACAACTAAAAGAACGACTAGTTCTGCTTCGACTGCTGCTCCGGGTGAAATCCAATCGTTAGGTCCTAATGGCGAAACAGCAGTATCTGCTGAGACACTCAGCCTTACCGATGAAGAAATTCAGAAAATAAAGTCTGGCGGCTATAAAGCTGCGATCAGTTTCCATTATGGCGGCAACGATTTTTCTTCTTCCCAATTAAAAGGACTAACAGACACGTTTAATAAACTCGAAATCGAAATTGTTGGTACAACAGATGCCAACTTCTCCGCTGAACAACAAGTTTCTGATATTGAAACACTGATGTCATTGGATCCTGACATTCTTGTCGCTCTTCCTACAGACGCCACTGCAACGGCAGATGCATTCCAGAGAGCAAGTGATGCTGGAATCAAACTTATTTTCATGGACAACATACCAACAGACTTTAAAGCTGGCGAAGACTATGTAAGTGTTGTTTCGGCTGATAACTACGGAAATGGGATAATTGCTGCAGATCTCATTGGTGAAGCACTGGACGGCAAAGGTAGAATAGGGGTCGTTTACTATGACGTTGACTACTTTGTAACAAACCAAAGGCTGGAAGCTTTTGAAAACACAATGGCGGAAAAATATCCGGACATTGAAATTGTTTCGAAAATGGGATTCCAGGACACTAACGATAGTAGTGAAGTAGCAGATGCGATGCTTACACAAAACCCTACATTGGATGCTATCTTTGCACACTGGGATATTCCAGCTGAAGGTATACTTTCTGCTTTGAGAGCTGCCGGGAGAGATGAAGTTCTTCTGAGCACAATCGACTTAGGGAACAACCTGGCCAAAGAAATTGCAGAAGGTAACGTGTTAGGACTCGGTGCGCAACTCCCATACGATCAAGGAGTTGCAGAAGCAACATTGGCTGCCTACTCATTATTAGGTAAAGAAGCTCCACCATATGTAGCTGTTCCTGCAAAACGTGTTGATCAAAGCAATATTCTTGAAGCGTATAAAGCGGTTTATCATGTCGATCCTCCAGGTTGGCTGGCTAAAGCTGCCAAAAAAAATAAATAACCATACGAGATAAATTATGAGTGATAAAACCTGCGGCTCTTTTAAATAAGATGCCGCAGACTTATTTTTAAAGAAATGAGTGGTGAGAATGAGCAAAGCTATTCTAGAAATGAAAGGAATTAAGAAGATCTTTGGGTCAGTGTCTGTATTAAAAAATGTAGATTTCTCTTTAGAAAAAGGCGAGATACATGCTTTAGTGGGGGGAAATGGCGCTGGTAAATCTACTTTGATGAAGATTATGACGGGTGTGTATATCGCTGACGGTGGTGAAATCTTTATTGAAGGAGAACAGAAGAAAATCCAAAATAGTAAGGACGCGAAAGAAAACGGTATTGCTATGATTTTCCAGGAACTTTCTTTGGTGCAAACGATGACTGTTGCTGAAAATATTTTTTTGGGCGAAGAGTTGACTAAGAGTTTTCTTCGAGATACTGAAACCATGAATGCCAAGACGAATGAAATCCTTGCAGAATTAGGTATTAGTATTGACCCAAACACTCCGGTCAATCAGTTGAGTGTGGGCATGAGCCAAATGATTGAAATCGCAAAGGCAATTTCCAAGAATGCCCGGATCCTGGTATTGGACGAACCAACGGCTTCACTTTCTGATACAGAAACGGCGCAGCTATTCAAGATCATGCGGGATTTAAAATCAAAAGGGGTGTCCATGGTCTATATTTCTCATAGAATGAATGAGATTTTGGAGATTGCGGATTCCATTACGATCCTTAGAGATGGTGCTTTGGTTACCTCAGATAAAATTGCAAATATGAATTTGGGAAAAATCATTTCTCATTTAGTTGGTGGTTCCTCACAGAATAAATTTGAGTGGGTGGAACGAGCTTATGACATGAATGGCGATGATTTGCTGGCTTTAGAACATGTACATATTAATGACAAAATTAGAGATATCTCTTTTTCATTAAAGAAAGGAGAAATATTAGGTATTGCCGGTTTGATGGGGAGCGGACGCACAGAGATTTTGGAAACTCTCTTTGGATTACGTAAAAAACTCGGCGGTACGATTCTATTCGAAGGAGAACCTGTTCAGATTAAAAGCATAAGTGATGCTATAAAAGCAGGTTTTGCATTGGTTCCCGAAGACAGAAGAAAACAGGGCTTGATATTAGATCATTCAGTCAAAGAGAATGCTATTCTTCCGATCCTTAACAAACTTACAAAAGGAAAGAGTAAGATTGTTGACGAAAATATGGCCAACCAATTGGTTGAAAAAGACATAGGGCAATTTAATATCGTGACAAGCAGCATTGATAAAAGGATCGGACTATTATCCGGTGGAAACCAGCAAAAAGTAGTAATTGCCAAGTGGTTGAATATGGATCCTAAAGTCATCATGCTTGATGAGCCGACCGCCGGTGTCGACATTGTTGCAAAGTCGGAAATTATTCAAATAATACGGCGGTTTGCGGATAAAGGAAACGGTGTTATTTTTGTTTCTTCAGAATTGACAGAACTGCTTGCGGTATGTGATAGAATCATAACTATTTTTGATGGCGATATTACCAGGGAGATGGTTCGAAAAGATATAAAATCTGAGGAGGAATTGCAGCATGCAATACAAACTAGCTGAAAATCATAAAAGATTGTCCATCAAAACGATTCAATGGAATAAATATATGGTTTATATAGTGTTTGTGGTTTTGTTCATTTTATTCGCATTTTTGCTTGGTGATAAGGGGTTTTTATCAAGTAACAATTTGCTGAATATTTTAAGGCAAACAGCGATGATCTCAATTATGGCCGTGGCAGGTACGTTCGTAATCGCTACAGGACAAATTGACTTGACTGTTGGTGCCACTGCTGCGATGAGTGCAATGATTGTATCTTTGGTTTTGCAAAGTACGAACTCCATTCTTCTTGCGATCATTTGTGGTATTGGTTTCGGTATTATTATCGGGGCATTCAATGGTTTACTCGTTACTAAGTTAGGACTGCCATCCTTTTTGGCCACTCTGGGTATGATGTTTGCCATCCGTGGCAGTGCTATGTGGATTACAGATACAGCAGCTGTTCCTATTAAAAATACTACATTCAATAACATTTTTGGTATCGGCGAAGTAGGTGGAATTTCTGTATTGATTTTATGGACAATCGCTTTTTACATTGTTGGTATTTTCATATTCAATAAAACTTCTTTTGGTAGACACACTCTTGCAACTGGTGGCAATGAGGTATCTGCAATCTACAGTGGTATCAAAACAGACAGGGTCAAAATGATTGTATTAATGATGTCTGGAGCGTTTGCTGCATTTGCGGGTATTCTTTATGCAGGCCGAATGCAGGCTGGTCGGTTTTCATTTGGTGATGGTGATGAGATGTCTGTCATAGCAGCTGTTGTACTAGGTGGTACAGCGATGAATGGTGGTACCGGTTCAGTGATCGGTGCATTGGTTGGTTCTGTTTTGATGGGTGTGATTAATAATGCGCTAATATTGGCTGGCTTAAGCACAGCCCAGCAAACAATTGTCAAAGGTTTGATTATTGTTGCAGCGGTTGCTTTGAGCAATTTAACCCAAGGAAAAAAGAAATAAAAATATAGAAAAATATAATAAAATTTTTAAGGAAATTTCAAATCACTCGCTTGACCACCATTTTTGTAAGTGCTATCATTATATCGAGGGAAAATTTACGCAAAAATTTAATGAGTAGAAAGAATTTGAAAAATCTCTAGATCCAATTGCAGCAGTCTGCAGACTTCATAGAAAAAATTTCACAGATTCAAAAACAAAATCTTAGGAGGACTTTTTTATGAAACAATTAAAAGTTGGACTTATTGGTGCAGGGTTTATGGGGAAAGCACACGTTGTAGCATACTCTAATATGCCGAAATTTTTCTGGCCAGCTCCAGCAGTGCCAGTATTAAAAACAGTCTGTGATATTGTTCCTGAAATCGCAGAGGAAGCAAAAGATAGATTTGGTTTTCAGCAATGGTGTACTGATTGGCAGGATGTGATTAACGATCCGGAAATTGATGTAGTCAGCATTTGTACGCCAAATAATGTGCATGCTCCAATCGCAATCGCCGCCTTGCAAGCTGGTAAACATGTTTTATGCGAAAAGCCAATTGCAAGTACAACTGAAGATGCTAAAGCAATGGCTGACGCTGCTGAAGAAGCAAAATCAAAAGGTATCGTGAGTATGTGTGCTTACCAGTATAGGAGAGTGCCTGCCCTTGTATTGGCTAAAAAATTCATTGATGAAGGTTCTATTGGAAAAATATTAAATGTTCGTGCTACATATTTACAAAGCTGGAGTGCTGACCCTGATTCGCCACTATCTTGGAGATTCAAAAAAGAAGTCGCTGGTGCGGGCGCATTAGGGGATATTGCAACACATGTAATCGACATATCTCAATATTTGGCCGGTGATGTCGAAGAAGTAGTATCGACTGTAAAAACTTATATTAAAGAAAGACCGGTTCAAGAGGGGGGAGTTGACCTCTTAGGTACTGTGAAACTCGGGGCTGACGCTAAGAGAGAAGCAGTGGATGTAGACGACGAGAGCTCTTTCTTGGTCAAATTTAAAGACGGAGCTGTAGGAAGTATTGAAGCTACCAGAAATGCCTGGGGAAGAAATAACTTCATTACTGTCGAGGTTCATGGAACAGAAGGTTCTCTATACTTTAACTATGAGCGTTTAAACGAACTGCAAGTTTGTTTCGCGAAGGATCCTGATGATAGACGCGGATTTAAAACAATTTATACTGGTCCGGCCCACTTCTATGGGGAAGTTACATGGAATATTCCAGGAATGAACATTGGTTATGGGGAATTGAAAACAATCGAGATGTATGAATTCATAAAATCAGTTGTAAGCGGAGAACAACCATCTACAAGCTTTGCAACCGGTTATAAAGTGGATAAGGTTTGTGATGCAGTTTTGAAATCTGCAGAAACCCGTCAATGGGAGCAAGTGAATAGCAGCGTATTAGTTTAATAAAAATATGTGTAACAACGGTTACTTAAGACTGAAGTGCAGTTTAGTAGGGAACGGGAGAAATCCTGTTCCTTTTTTTCTTTCTAAGCTAACATAAATGGGAGTATAATCAAAAAAGCTTGTAGAGAAGAATAACCTCTACAAGCTGAATTTATCTTTATAATAGAAAAGATAATCAAGCGTTTAATTTAGATCGATATATTTTAGATTTTCTTTTAATGCTTCTTTTATTTGAATGGGTGGTTCCTCTTTAAATACTTCCGTCCACGATTTGAGCAGATTTTCTGATGTCACGAAGAGTGGCTCTAAACCAATGAATGAAGGTACTTTTTTTCCGATAAGTGCATTTGCAGCTGCCAGAGCCATTGTTTGCCCCTGTTCATAAGGACATTGTGCGCCTATCATTTTTATCATACCGCCTTTGGCCATATTTAGAGCAATAGGGTACTCCAGATCAGAAGTCACAATTGCGACATCTGTACGATCGATATCAGTAAGGGCATGCATGGTTTTCATTGCAGGACCTTCCCAGGACGTATATATACCCTCAATTTCAGGATAGAGACTCATTAATTCGATGGTTTTTTTGTAAACTTCTTCTTCTGAATCGAATGATACATAACCACAGATTTTCAGTTCAGGGTATTCTTCAATAAGAATTTGTTGCGCTGCGTTATCACGCTGATTCGTAGCATAAAACTCTGCGCCATGCTTAATAAAGCCAATACTGGTTTTACCATGTTTTTTCATATATTCTCCGAGACCTCTGCCGACAATGCGTCCATGATTACGCTCATTGACAGAAACGCAGGCGACATAATCATTGGGTGTTAATCCGTTTGGAACGTTTGTAATTAATACAAGTTCTGTTTTGCTCTTTGCAACTTTTTTAAATGCATTGGCAGTTTTTTTATTGTCTGTCGGTATGCTGATCAGTACATCCGGCTCTAAAGTTAACAGACTTTCAAGCTGTTTGCTTTGCATTACGGGATCAAAATGGGCATCTGTGATTGCTATTAAGGATATGCCCAAAGAATTAAACACATCCTTAATTCCTTGCTCGTGCAAGCTCGTCCAAGCTTTACCCATATAATGAAATGATACAGCGGCGGTGTAATTACCATCACGAATTAACTTTTTTTCCGCATCAGAAAGTTGCAATAAGTCAGGAGATGCAGCTTTTTCTCCGAATGGACCTCTACCTATTCCGATTGTTGACTGCCTTACCCGAAGTTCAGTGGGAACAACTATTTTTTTATGTTCAACATGTGAAGCCAACTTTAGCTGAACTTCATCCTGGCTTTCGGTGGCGTTAATTCGTTCAAGAAGTATATCAACTGCCTCGTTAGCAATTTTTTCTGTCTCCTGAGCAACAGTCGTAATAGCAGGGGTATGTAACTGAGCCCATTCAAAATCATTAAATCCCACAACAGAAATATCTTTCGGGCAGTTGATATTGTGGTCTTTAATAAACTTAAATACCGACAGAATTGTATTATAATTAGCAGCAAAAATTGCAGTAGGCGGATTTTCTCCAAAAAGTAGCTGCTTTAATTTATCAAAGATTAAGTTTTCATCTATTAAATCACTTATGACATAGTCGGGATTATAAACAATTTTATTGTCTTCCAAAGCTTGTTTGAAACCGTTAATACGCTCCATGTTAGACTCAGAGTGTGGATCCCCACATATTAAAGCAATATTCTCGTGTCCGCTTTTAATTAAATGGTTAGTAGCCTTGTAAGCGCCTTCTGAATTATCGGAAAGAATCACATCTGCTCCAATTCCTTCTAACATTTTTCCGACCAGAATGATTGGTAGCTTAATACGACTGAGCAATTTTAAAATTGACTCTTCAGCTTTATCCAGAAAGACAATAACACCTGCTGCGTTTGGTTGAGCTAAAAGAAGCTCAGAATATAAATCAAGGTTCTGTTTCTCATGGGCGCTTACTGTGATCAAAGAATAACCGGCTTCATTGATTCTTTTTTCAATAAGTCTCTCTACTTCAAGTTGAATAGGGGTTTGTGTATCCGAGGCAAGAAGTACGATATATTTATGGTCTGTAGAAATAGTTGTAGACTTGCTTTTTTTTATAACGAAGTTAGGGGGGAATTCTAACGAGTTAATCGCATCCTCCACCCGTTTTGCCAACTCTGGACTTACATATCTCGTCTTGTTGACCACGTGTGAGACGGTTGCTGCAGAAACACCTGCCATTTTTGCGATATCAGTGATTGTTGCCATAAGCTATTCTCCCATCCTTACCTAATAGCCTTTATTTTGAGAAAAAATAGAAAAACGTATTTAACTGCGTATTATTTTAGCTTCCTTATTATATTATTGCATAACATAAGGTGTCAATAAACAATAAACTAGTAAAATGCTTAAAAAAATACTGTCAAATCATTGACTTTATATTCATGAAAGCGCTACAATATTATTGTTAAGAAAAATTTACGCAAATAAAGAAAATGGTTAATCGACTTTAATTAAAAAGGAGAGATAAACTATGAAACTAGGTTTTGTAAGCGCTATTCTGGATGATTTATCGTTTGAAGAAGTAATCGACACAGCAGCAGAGCTTGGATATGAGTGCGTCGAGGTTGCATGTTGGCCTAAAGAAAAAGCTACGAGGCGTTACGCAGGTGTTACACATATTGATATTGAGGGGTTGGATGATCACAAAATCCAATATATTAAAGACTACTGCAATAAGAAAAGTGTGGAAATATCAGCCCTCGCATATTACCCTAACACGTTGGATCCTGATATTGAAAAACGCACAAAATATGTTGAACATTTAAAAAACATGATTCGAACCGCTCCCCAATTAGGAATACATACAGTTACCACTTTTATTGGAAGAATTCAGGATAAAACAGTAAATGAAAACCTTAAAATATTTGAAGAAGTATGGACGCCAATAGTTAAACTTGCTGAAGATTGCGGTGTGAGGATTGCTATCGAAAACTGCCCTATGCTTTTCACTGTAGACCAATGGCCTGGAGGGCAAAACTTAGCGACTACACCAGCCATTTGGAGAAAAATGTTTGAATTGATTCCAAGCGCAAATCTCGGACTAAACTATGATCCATCACACTTTGTATGGCAGCATATTGATTACATCCAACCGCTTTATGAATTTAAGGATAAGATCTTTCATGTACACTATAAAGATATTAAACTTTACCCAGAAAAGCTTAATGAAGTGGGCATCATGGCTTATCCGTTGGAATATATGTCACCTAAACTTCCCGGGCTAGGCGATGTGGACTGGGGCAAGTATGTTTCTGCATTGTCAGACATCGGTTATGATGGTTACACATGTATAGAAATTGAAGATAAAGCTTTTGAGGGATCGGCAGAGGCTGTAACTAAATCTCTTAAATTAAGTTATCGTTACATAAGGCAATTTGTAATTTAGCAATTTTTGTTAATGAATCTCCTTGTCGATCTAGGCAGGGGGATTTTTATTGACTGTTCCGCGCAACCCGGTCTGTGAATAACATATTTTTATTGTAATCAAGAGTGAATAAAGCATGCGAGATTGCGGATTTATTCACTCTTAATTTTGTATATAATTAAATAAATATACTATAATATTCACTTTTGAAACTTCTAAACAAAGATTTTGGTAGCGTTTTCAAAAATATTTATCTATTTTATGAATATCATGCTCAACATTTCACAAAAAAGACAAACACATTTTCCAACCAATCAATTATAATAAAAGTGTAATAACAGGAATCATTATTTTTTTTAGTAGAACTTGTGAAATATTTCACAAACTAAAATTAAGGAGGTTTTTATGATGGCTTTAGATGAAAAAGTTTTAACTGATAAGCAAGCCGCCGCTCTAATGGTTGATGGTTTAGTTAAGAAAGCGCAAACTGCATTGAAGGAATTTAAGGCGTTTGACCAGGAACAAATCGATTCGATTGTTAAAGAGATGGCACTTGCCGGGCTTGATCAGCATATGCCGCTTGCCAAGCTTGCCGTGGAAGAAACGAAGCGGGGCGTCTATGAAGATAAAATCATCAAAAATATTTTTGCGACAGAATATGTTTACCATAATATTAAGTACAATAAAACGGTCGGAATCATCCATGAAAATGAACATGAAGGAGTAGTGGAAATTGCCGAACCTGTTGGTGTCATCGCCGGTGTTACGCCAGTAACAAACCCGACATCAACGACGATGTTCAAAGCGATTATTTCTATAAAAACGCGGAACCCGATAATCTTTGCCTTTCATCCATCCGCACAAAAAAGCAGCAGTGAAGCAGCGAGGGTCGTCCGCGATGCCGCGGTAAAAGCAGGTGCTCCTGAAAACTGTGTACAGTGGATCGAAGCGCCTTCGGTTGAAGCGACAAGGCAATTAATGAACCATGCGGGTGTTTCACTTATTCTTGCAACAGGCGGATCCGGTATGGTGAAATCAGCCTACAGTTCCGGTAAACCCGCCTTAGGCGTCGGGCCTGGTAACGTACCATGCTATATTGAAAAAACGGCCAATGTGAAAAGATCGGTCAATGACCTCATTCTTTCGAAGACATTTGATAACGGCATGATTTGCGCTTCAGAGCAAGCTGTCATCATTGACAAACAAATCTATGATGCTGTGAAAACAGAAATGATTAGTCATGATTGTTACTTCTTAAACAATGAAGAAAAACAAAAAGTTGAAAAGCTGGTAATCAGTGAAAATACTTGTGCAGTCAACCCTGATATCGTTGGCAAGCCTGCCTATGACATTGCCAAATTGGCAGGCGTCCACGTACCTGTCGACACGAAAATTCTTATTGCCGAGTTAAAGGGTGTCGGCCCGCAATATCCGCTTTCAAGAGAAAAATTAAGTCCCGTTCTTGCCTGTTATAAAGCGAACAGCACGGAAGAAGGCTTAACCCGTTCTGAAGAAATGCTCGAATTTGGCGGACTTGGCCATTCGGCCGTCATTCACTCAAACGATGATGCGGTCATAAGCGAGTTTGGTCACCGAATGAAGGCGGGCCGGATCATTGTCAATGCCCCATCATCACAGGGTGCAATTGGCGACATTTATAACGCTTATATGCCGTCTTTGACACTTGGCTGCGGAACATTTGGCGGGAACTCTGTATCCACAAATGTAGGTTCCATCCACTTGATTAATGTTAAAAAAATGGCGAAAAGGAATGTCAATATGCAGTGGTTTAAAATTCCGCCGAAGATTTACTTTGAAAAGAATTCAACCCAGTATTTAGCGAAAATGCCGAAAATCTCAAGAGCGCTTATTGTCACAGATCCTGGAATGGTTAAGCTTGGGTATGTTGATAAAGTTCTCTACTATTTAAGAAAGCGTCCGGATTATGTCCATTGTGAAATATTCTCGGATGTCGAGCCTGATCCTTCAATCGAGACCGTGATGAAAGGTGCAGAATTGATGAACAGCTTTGAGCCTGATGTCATTATTGCTTTGGGCGGCGGTTCTGCGATGGATGCGGCGAAAGGGATGTGGCTGTTTTACGAGCATCCGGAAACAGATTTTGGCGGCTTAAAACAGAAGTTTATGGATATACGGAAACGAATCTATAAATATCCGAACCTTGGCGGGAAAGCCCAGTTTGTTGCGATTCCGACAACATCAGGTACAGGTTCGGAGGTTACATCATTCTCGGTGATCACCGATAAAGAAAATAATATTAAATATCCGCTTGCTGATTATGAGCTTACACCAGATGTTGCGATTATTGATCCGCAATTCGTCATGACCGTTCCAAAGCATATTACGGCGGACACTGGTATGGACGTGTTAACACATGCGATTGAAGCATATGTGTCGAATATGGCGAATGACTATACAGACGGACTTGCCATGAAAGCCATCCAGCTTGTGTTTGAATATTTGCCCACAGCCTATCGAAACGGCAGCGATGAATGGGCCAGGGAAAAAATGCATAATGCATCAACGATCGCGGGAATGGCCTTTGCCAATGCATTCCTTGGCATCAATCACAGCCTAGCCCATAAACTTGGAGCCGAGTTCCAAATCGCACACGGCCGCTCCAATGCGATATTACTGCCGCACGTTATTCGCTATAATGCTGCTAAGCCGAAGAAGTTCGCAGCCTTTCCGAAATACGAGCATTTTATCGCCGATAAGCGGTATGCTGAAATTGCCAAGACACTCGGATTACCAGCGCGGACAACAGAGGAAGGTGTCGAAAGCCTTGTTCAAGCGATTATCAAGCTCGCCAAGGAGCTTGAAATTCCGATGAGCATCGAAACGAACGGCGTCAGCAAGGAAGTCTTCGAGCAAAAAGTAGACGAACTTGCGGATCGGGCTTTTGAAGACCAGTGTACAACCGCCAACCCGAAACTCCCGCTCGTCACTGAGCTGGCTGAGGTATACCGCCAAGCCTTTAAAGGTGTGTAAATTGAATGAAAAGCTTCTGAGAGCATGTTGCTCTCATAAGCTTTTTTCTGTTTATGCGTGCCCAGCAAGCCGTTAATTGCTAGTTGGTGAAAGTCCAACCCGAGTAAGTG
>NZ_PGVC01000081.1:0-1563 GCF_002860225.1 Bacillus sp. V33-4 | reverse complement strand
TGAATCAATTTCATAATTCCTTTTTTTAAAGAAACACAGACCTACAAAATTTAGTTTCTCTTTAAAATTTTTAAATTTAAGCAGCTTGTTGTTGATTTAACTGAGCATTGATACGATCAACAGCTAATTTTGAAGCATTATAAACTAATGTAATGATGTCAAAATGGACCTTGGCACGTTTTCCAGTACGATAACGAACATTGTCCAGTTGGAAATATCCTTTGAGATAAGCATTCACACGCTCCACAGCGGTACGGCGTTTAAATATGGATTTCCAGGCTTTTGATCCTCGAGCTGGGGCTGTGTATTTTCTAAGATCCGTGGTAATCCTTATTTTGTATATCTTTTGGCAGAGACCTTCATTAGCTAAGGGGCATTCTTTACATTCCTTTGGCCGTGTGTATTTAAGTGTTTCATACTTCGGGTCAAAACTATCATAGCGGTAGGAATATTCTCTGAAACATGTGGGTGCAAAATGTTTATCAAAGCCAATAGGTTCAGGTTCATTGCGTTTATTATAGGCAATCACAGCTTGATGACCCATTTGATGAATCTGCGTATAAATAGGTTCATAATCGTATCCGGCATCCATTGTTTCATAGCGTAAAGAAGGGAGCGGCACACGTTCTTGGATGCCCTTTAATAAAGGAATAGCTGCCTTTCCGTCGTTTAGGCTGCCGGAAGAGAATAGGGATTGCAAAATGTATTGGCTGGATGTCCCTACAGCTAAGTGCCCTTTATAACCGTACCAAAAGACGTTTTTTCCTTCGCTATTTTTCTTCACGCCCCACTGCGGATCTTGAGGAATTTCATTGCGAAGTTCGGCTAAAGGAACGTTCAATTGATCTTCGATTTTCTTTTCGAAAATAGAAAGATTGGCTTCCCTTTCGGCTTTTTCAATCAACCATTTTTCCCTTTCCTCTTTGGACTTGCGGCCACGTTTCTTAGGTTCCTCTTTAGGTTTCTCATGATCCTTTGGAGGTGCCTGATCTCGTGCTTCAAAATGTGTGGCATCAATGGCTACTGTATCATCTGTAATAAATCCTTCTTGGATTGCTTGATGAAGAAGTGTCTCTTGAACTTCTTCCAGGATATTTGATTCACTAATGATCGTTAACATTCTTGAATACGCAGCTTCTGATGGCACGGAATCAGATACTAAAAACCCGCAGTCAAGACGGAAAATCATATCATTTTTTAAACGCTTCACTAGATCTTTAATAAATGGAATTCGTTCCGAAATTCGGGCCACCAAGGAGTAAATCATAGCCGCATAGTTTAGCTCAACAGGCCTGCCAAAACGTGATTTCTTCGTTACCACAGCGAAGATTGGATCTATGTCAATAGCCGAAAAAATAGCTTCAAATCGTTGGGTAGGTTCTAAATCATATAATTCTTGTAAGCCAAACAGGCTTCCTTGTCGTATAATAGTCATAGGGAGTCTTCCTCCAGTCTTATAAGTTTGTGTGGTGCTTACTTATTTCGACATTTTGGGGAGGTACTCCTTTTTTTGCGTCTCAGAACCATTGGGGTTCAAGGGGTTAAATTTATGAAATTGATTCA
>NZ_PGVC01000080.1:0-2580 GCF_002860225.1 Bacillus sp. V33-4 | reverse complement strand
TGTTTCTTTGAGTGGCACATAATCACGAAATCATCGGCATAGCGTATGAGTTCTCCCAGATGGGTGTTTTTTGCAAGCGAAAAGTGCAGAGAATTGCAGTGAAAAATACATAGGCTTGCAGCTAATTTGAACGTTAAATTCCCTCTGGTGCTTTAACAGATGAAAGTGCGTTTTTCAGCCTGTAACTTTCTCCTGTAAAAGCAATGATATGGGCGTGGTGGACCAACCGGTCCACGAGGGCAGAGGTCAATCGGTTATCCCCAAATACCCGGTTCCATTGGCCAAACTCCAAGTTTGAAGTTACTATGACACTTTTATGTTCATAACAGTCGGCGATAATGTGGAACAGTAATTCAGATCCCTGCTTCTGAAATGGCACATAGCCCAGTTCATCCAGAATAAGTAAATCACATTTTTCAATCTGGCGTTTTAGCCTTTGTAAGGTCCCTTCCTTTAATGCCTCTTCGAGCTGACCGACAAGGTCAGCTACCCGAAAGAACCGTACTTCATATCCCATCTCACATGCCTTGGCTCCAAGCGCGGTAGCCAAATGGGTTTTCCCTGTACCGGGAGAGCCAAGGAGAAGAAGATTTTGTTTTCCTTTCAGGAATTTCAGATCGATGATTTCTTCTTTGGTGGTGGTTGCTGGCAAATGAAGCTGCTCGGTCCATTCATAATCTTTCAGCCATTTAAGCTCCCTGAACTTAGCCTTTTTCATTAAACGCGTAATCTTTGCACTTTGTCTTAAAGTAATTTCCTTTGAGAGAACCTCCCTAAGGAATTGCTCTTTGGATACAAACTCGATTTCCTCATAGTGCTCGGCAACATATGCAAGATAGAGCGTCTTGCAAGCTTCTTTAAGGTCTTTCACTGCGAAACCCTCCGTTCAAGCTGTGGAATCAGCTTCCTGTCATATGTATGGAGGTCTGTTTGATAGTCATGTAGGATGCTCGGAGTATGTGACTCCGGCATTTTCTCGGGATACGCAGCCTTCTTGGCCTCGATTAGATAGCCGAGTTCATGCGGCAGTCTCTCAAACCTGTTCTCTGATTCCAAGGCCAAGTGGATTTCTTCAAGGGAGTTCTTCTCAAGGAGGACCTTAAGTCCTTTTAGCCTTTGTTTTATTTCTTCGGGTTTTATCGTAAGATAAACCCTGACCCTTTCGGGCAGGTACTTGAAAAAACGCGAATATTTAACGGCTCTCGGTTTCCTGGTCCAGTCCTCGAATATGTCGAGCCATGGAATAGCCCTGGTATTGTGCATGTAAGGCCTGAAGTCTTGATATACAATTTCACCGTCATTGGTGAAACAGGTAAAGTGATTCCATTCTTTTTTAATCACTAATGACTGCTTGATTTTCCCTTTATGAATAACGAATTTCTCTCCGTCTATCGTTATTTCACCATATTTGTTCAGAGTGGATTCGGCCAAAGAGTAGATCTCAATATCTCTGATAGGCAATGCCTTAAGCTGCCGGCGATCCTCTTCATATAAATCCTTTATTAAGATGGACTTTTCATAATGCGGTCGGTTCATATCTTCTTGCATCTTCATCTGCAGCCACGAAGCCAATTGTGGAAAATCCGTCATTTCAGGAGCTGTGACGAATAAGTTATTCCTCGTGTATCCCACTTTTTTCTCAACATTTCCTTTCTCATGCCCACTTGAAGGGTTGCACGCTTGGACTTCAAAGCCATAGTGGGCTTGAAAGCGGAGAAAGGAGTCTGTGTAGGTTCTTTTGTCTCCCTTTCCGATTGAAACAACGGCAGCCGATAGATTATCAATCCTCAAATGGGTGGGAACGCCTCCGGCCTGTTTGAATAATTGTTTCAATCCTTCTAGGAAACACTCTGAATTCTCTGCCGGAAGGGGATAGGCAAATCCTGCATTGCTAAAAGGGAAACTCATGATTAAGACCTTTAGGTCTTTATAGGCGCCATCCTTCACAACTGTCATTTGGCCAAAGTCTACCTGTGCTTCACCCGGAGGGTGTTCCAGTCTTTCATACCTCGTGGCCTTTTCGGCTTTGAGTGCCGGCCTCCTATATTGCACATATTCGCAGACCGTTCGGTACGACCCTTTAAAGCCTTGTTCGTCCCGGAGTTGCTCAAACATTCTCTTGCTTGTTCTTCTGTCTTTGTGCTTGAGCTTCATGTCTTCCTCAATCCAAATATCCACGATCTCCCCATAACCTTCTTCGTACATCATCCCCCGATTCTTTGAAGGAAGACGTTCAAGGGGGACATCCCCATCCGCATATCTCTTTACTGTCCTCCAATTCCTCCCTGTCTTTTTGGCAATCCCGTTAATGGATAGGTCTTCGTTATCTCTAAGATATTTGATATAATTAACTTCAGGCATTGCTAGCATCCTTTCAAATTCCCCCAACTGTTAAGATCTAGTCAATCCAAACAGTAGAGGTTATTTATAGTGCTGGCAAGCCTATTTTTTTATGCATTGGGATTGTGCATAAATCCCCCGCATATCTCTGTACTTTTATTTTGCATTAAACACAGATGGGAGAACTTCTTTAACCAGAGTGAATCCAGTACATTCAGGTAGATGTTTGATAACAGCGGA